>NZ_JAKRMO010000015.1:0-77365 GCF_022346485.1 Brachybacterium sp. ACRRE
GCCGGATTCGCCGGGGCGGGGTCAGCCGGGCGGCGTCAGCCGGGGCGGGGATCAGCGGGCGCGCGCCTCGAGCACCGCGAGCACGGTCCGCACGCTCATGCCGGTCGCACCCTTGCCCATGTACCCCTGCGGGGAGTCGGCGAAGCCGGGGCCGGCGATGTCCAGGTGGGCCCACGGCGTGCCGCCCACGAACTCGCGCAGGAAGATGCCCGCGGTGAGCGCGCCGCCGGCGCGGCCGGCACCGATGTTTCGGAGGTCCGCGACGCGGCCGTCGATCCCCGCTCGCAGCTCCTCGGGGAAGGGCAGCGGCCAGAACGGCTCGCCGGCGGCGTCGGCGGCGGCGAGCACCTCCGTGCGCGCCTCGTCCGTGCCCATGACGGCGGCGGTGCGGTCGCCGAGCGCGACCACGGCCGCGCCCGTGAGGGTGGCGACGTCCATCACCAGGTCGGGCTGCTCGGCGACGGCGTCGACGAGGGCGTCGGCCATCACCATGCGGCCCTCGGCGTCGGTGTTGAGGACCTCGACGGTGCGGCCGTTGCGCATGGTCACCACGTCGCCGGGACGCTGGGCGCCGCCGCCGGGCATGTTCTCGGCGATGGCGAGGAAGGCCGTGACCTTCACGGGCAGGTTCAGGCGCGCCGCGCCGACGGCGGCGGCGAGGACGGTCGCCGCGCCGGTCATGTCGGACGTCATGTCGTCCATCCCGGGACCGGGCTTCAGCGAGATGCCGCCGGTGTCGAAGGTGATGCCCTTGCCCACGAGCGCCACGTGGCCCGTCGCCCCCTCGGGTGCGTACCGGACGCGCACGAGCCGCGGCGGGCGGGCCGAGCCCTGGCCCACGCCGACGATCCCGCCGTAGCCGCCGTCGGCGAGCTGCTCCTCGTCGAGCACCGTGACCTCGAGCGGGAGCCCCTCGGCGATCTCGCCCACCCGCCGCGCGAAGGACTCGGGGTAGAGCAGGTTCGGGGGAGTGTTGACGAGGTCGCGGGTCACGTTGACCACGTCGGCGAGGATCCCGGCGCGCTCGGAGGCGGCCGCCGCGCCGTCGCCGGCCGTGCTCTCGTCGGCGACGAGCACGATCTCCTGCAGGGGCGCGGTCGCCGAGGACGCGTCCGACTTGTGCGCGGTGAAGGAGTACGCGCCGAGGGCCGCTCCCTCGGCAGCGGCGGCGAGCTGCTCGCCCGTCCCGCCCGGCACGGCCACGGCCGCGCTGCCCACGCCGGTCAGCGAGCGGGTCGCGCCGCCGAGGGCGCGCCGCAGGTCCACGGCGTCGGCGTCATCGAGGCTCCCCCGGCCCAGGCCCGCGAGGAGCACCGTGGAGGCGGCGACGCCCTCGGGGGCGGGAAGTCGGGTGAGCTCGTCCTGCGCGCCGGAGGCGCCGACGGCGGCGAGCACGGGGGAGAGCTCGGGGAGACCGAGGACGGCAGGGCCCGCGCCCTCCTCGCCCGAGAGGACGGGGAGGATCAGGACGTCGGCCGTGACGGACTGAACTGTGCTGGGGGATGTGGTGATGGAGACCATTCCTCTATCGTATGCGGAGGTCCGCGGCCCTTCGACCGGTCGGCGCCCGGACCTCGTATCCGTCGGCGGCAGGCGATCGCGCACCATGCGATCGCGGAACAGGGGTGGGCGTGGGCGTGCTCGCCGTCGCGGTGTACGCGCTCTCCGGCCTCACCGCCGCACTGGCCCTGCTGTACGTCGCCAAGTCGCTCGCCGCGGACTTCCTGCTGCTCGCCGGCCCCGCAGCGATCATGCTCGTCTGGCTGATCGAGGGTCTGGTGTGGGCCTACAGGGACATGACTCTCGGCCCCGCGCCGGATCGGATCACCCTGTACGGCTACCTGCTGACCGGTCTCGTGATGCCGCTGGGGGCCGCCTGGCTGGGAGCGACCGAGCGCACCCGCTGGGGCAGCGCCGGGATCGCCCTGGCCGCGATCACCCAGCTCGTCCTGCAGATGCGTCTGCCCCAGATCTGGCCCGGAGGCCCCGCATGAGTCCCGATCCCACGTCCACAGGACCCACGTCCGCCACCCCCGACCCCGCCGGCAGCGCGCGCGGCGCGGGACCGGAGAGCCCAGCCCCGACCCGCCGGGACGCCGTCGACCCCACGGGGTCGGTGCGCCGGCGCGAACGGGGCTTCGCGACGCTGCTCATCGTCGTCTACGGGATCCTCGCCCTCGCGGCGACCGGCCGCGCGACCTACGAGCTCGCCACGAAGTTCACCGAGGCGCCCCTGCCGTACGCCCTCTCGCTGGTCTCGGCCCTCACGTACGTCGTGGTGACAGTGCTTCTGGTCCGACGGGGCGCGCGCTCCCGCGCCGCGCTCTGGGTGTGCGGGATCGAGCTGGTCGGCATCCTCGTGGTCGGCTCGCTGACGACCTTCGCCCCGGGCCTCTTCGAGGTCTCGACGGTCTGGTCGCACTTCGGATCGGGCTACGGGTTCGTGCCGCTGCTGCTGCCGGTGGTCGCGATCGTCTACCTGCTCGTGCACCGCCGCGCCGCCGCGCGCGGGACGTCCGACGCAGGACGTACGGTGAGCGCGTGACCTCCTCGACCCCGGACCCCCGCTCCCGCACGTCGGCCCGCCCCGTCCCGACCGGCACGCCGCCCCGCGCCGTGCGCCCCTACGCGGTGCTCTTCGACCACGTGCTGACGCGCATGGACCCCGAGCGCGCGCACCGCCTCACCGTGCAGGCGCTGCGGCTCGCGCAGGCGATCCCCGGCGGCCATCTCGCGCTGCGCACCCTGTTCGGGACCCCGCGCCCCCTGGGACGCGGTCACGCCCCCGTGCGCGCGCTCGGCCACGAGCACCCGACGCCCTTCGGGCTCGCCGCGGGCTTCGACAAGGATGCCGAGGTCCCGCTCGGCCTGCTGGACCTGGGCTTCGGACACGTCGAGGTCGGCACCGTCACGGCGAAGCCGCAGCCGGGCAATCCGCGCCCGCGCTCCTTCCGCCTGCTCGCGGACCGCGCGCTGGTCAACCGCATGGGATTCAACAACCACGGGGCGGCAGCCGCCGCCAAGCGCCTCGCCCTGGTGCGCCGCACGGAGCGCGGGCAGCGCGCCGTGATCGGCGTGAACATCGGCAAGACCAAGGCGACGCTGCTCGCCGACGCGGCAGAGGACTACCGCTTCAGCGCCCGCACCCTCGCGCCCTACGCCTCGTACCTCGCGATCAACGTGTCCAGCCCCAACACGCCGGGGCTGCGCGACCTGCAGTCGACCGATGCGCTGCGCCCGATCCTCGCCGCGGTGCTCGAGGAGGCCGGCGCCGTGGGCTCGCGGCTCGGCCGGGACGTGCCCGTGCTCGTGAAGATCGCCCCCGATCTGCACGACGAGGACGTGCGCGCCGTCGCCGCCCTCGCGCGGGACCTTGGCCTCGCGGGCGTGATCGCGACCAACACGACCATCGACCGGCCTCGGGACCTGCGCACGGCCCGTCACCGGATCGAGCGCATCGGCGCCGGGGGGCTCTCGGGGCCCGTCCTCGCCCACCGCTCGCGGGAGGTCCTCGCGATCCTCCGCGAGCAGCTGCCCGAGGAGATGACGATCATCAGCTGCGGAGGCGTCGTCACCGCCGAGGATGTCCAGGAGCGGCTCGACGCCGGCGCCGACCTGGTCCAGGGCTACACGTCCCTCATCTACGAGGGCCCGGCCTGGCCCGGGCGGATCGGCCGCGCACTCGGACGCGGGCGCCGGGGCCGCCGCGCCTGACCCCTCGGCGCTCGACGGCCGAAGCCCTGCAGCGCGGAGCAGACCAGCATCCTGGAGAGAAGGGAGCGGAGCGATGGAGGAGGACCTCTTCACGCTCTCGGGCGATGCGCCCGCACCGCGCACGCTCTCCGAGGGCAACCGGGACCACCGTGCACCACTCGCCGTGCGCATGCGCCCGCGCAGCCTCGAGGAGGTCGTGGGACAGCACAAGGTGCTCGATCCCGGCAGTCCGCTTCGGCGGCTCGTCGCGGCCGACGACGCCCGCACCGCCCCCGCCTCGGTGATCCTCTGGGGGCCGCCCGGCACCGGCAAGACCACCCTCGCCTACGTCGTCGCGACCTCCGGCGACCGCGAGTTCGTCGAGGTCAGCGCCGTGCTCGCGGGCGTCAAAGAACTCCGTGAGGTGATCGACCGGGCGCGCTCGCGCCTGCGCACCACGGGACGCGAGACCGTCCTGTTCGTCGACGAGGTGCACCGCTTCTCGAAGTCCCAGCAGGACGCCCTGCTGCCGAGCGTCGAGAACCGCTGGGTCACCCTCATCGCCGCGACCACGGAGAATCCCTTCTTCTCCGTGATCTCGCCGCTGCTGTCCCGCTCGATCGTGCTGACCCTCGAGTCGCTCGCGACGGAGGACCTCGAGGAGCTCGTCGAGCGCGCCCTCACCGACGAGCGCGGGCTCGGCGGCGAGATCACGCTGACCGACGAGGCCCGCTCGGCCCTGCTCCGCCTGGGCGGGGGCGACGCCCGCAAGATCCTCACCTCCCTGGAGGCGGCGGCCGGGGCGGCCCTCATGAAGGGCGCCCACGAGGTCGACGCCGACACCCTCGCCCAGGCGGTCGATCGCGCCGCCCTGCGCTACGACCGCGACGGCGACCAGCACTACGACGTCACCAGCGCCTTCATCAAGTCCATGCGCGGCTCGGACCCCGACGCCGCGCTGCACTACCTGGCGCGGATGATCGAGGCGGGTGAGGACCCCCGCTTCATCGCCCGGCGGGTCGTGATCGCCGCGAGCGAGGAGGTCGGCATGGCCGACCCCCAGGCCCTGCAGGTCGCCGTCGCGGCGATGCAGGCGGTCCAGATGCTCGGCATGCCCGAGGGACGCATCCCCCTCGCCCAGGCCGTCGTGCACATCGCGACCGCTCCGAAGTCCAACCGCTCCTACCAGGCGCTCGACGCCGCGATCGCCGACGTGCGGGCGGGGAAGGGCGCCTCGGTCCCCGCGCACCTGCGCGACGCCCACTACGGGGGAGCGAAGTCGCTGGGCCACGGCGAGGGCTACCGGTACGCGCACGACGCCCCGCACGGCGTGGCGCGTCAGCAGTACCTGCCCGACGACCTGGCCGACGCCCACTACTACGAGCCGACCGCGCGCGGGGCGGAGGGCCAGATCGCCCGCAGCCTCCCCGAGCTGCGACGCATCGTGCGCGGCGAGGAGCCCTCCTCGTGACCGACTCCACAGCTCTCAGGGCGTGACATCGGCGCAGGTGAGTTGAGGGCGGGTCGGGGCGCGGATAGACTCGGCTGCTGAATCCGCGGCTGCCTTACTGGATTCACACCACGCGAACAGAGGTATACCTCGTGACCAACGTCACCCGCGCGCGTCGCCAGGCGCGCCTGTCCCGAGCCCTCGGGCTCCCGCTGACCCCGAAGTCCGTCAAGTACTTCGAGAAGCGCCCGTACCCCCCGGGCGAGCACGGCCGTGCTCGCCGCCGCACCGAGTCCGACTACGCGGTGCGTCTGAAGGAGAAGCAGCGTCTGCGCGCTCAGTACGCGCTGCGCGAGAAGCAGCTGCACCGCATCTACCTCGATGCGCGCAAGGAGGCCGGCCTGACCGGTGAGAGCATGGTCGAGCTGCTCGAGATGCGCCTGGACGCGCTCGTCCTGCGCTCCGGCTTCGCCCGCACCATCCTGCAGGCCCGCCAGGCAGTCACCCACCGCCACATCCTCGTGGACGGCAAGATCGTGGACCGCCCCTCCTACCGCGTGAAGGTCGGGCAGACCATCCAGGTCAAGCCGCGCTCGCAGGCCGTCGAGGGCTTCCAGATCGCCGCCGAGGGGGGCAACAGCGACGTCCTCGCCACCACGCCCTCCTACCTGTCGGTCGAGCTGGACCAGCTCAAGTCGAAGCTCGTGGCGCGCCCCAAGCGCTCCGAGGTCCCCGTGACCTGCGAGGTCCAGATGGTCGTCGAGTACTACGCTCGCTGACCCTTCGCGACGACGTCGTCCCGGGCGGGCCCAGGCCCGTCCGGAACGTGCCCCGGCAGGTGTGCTTCACGTACCCTGACCGGGGCTTCGTCGTCCTCGGGCAGACTCCCGACGATCCTGCCCGCGCGACATCCCGCGCCCCACGCCCATCCCGCCCCCGCGGCGGCCCAGGAAGGACCCCGACCTCCATGCGCACCTCCGAGATCCATCGCCGCTGGCTCGACTTCTTCGCGAAGAAGCAGCACGAGGTCGTGCCCAGCGCATCGCTGGTCTCCTCCGACCCGTCGATCCTCTTCACGATCGCCGGCATGGTCCCCTTCATCCCGTACATCGTCGGGACCGAGAAGGCCCCGTACGCGCGGGCCGTGAGCGTGCAGAAGTGCATCCGCACCAACGACATCGAGAACGTCGGGCGCACCACCCGCCACGGCACCTTCTTCCAGATGGCCGGGAACTTCTCCTTCGGCGACTACTTCAAGAAGGGCGCGATCGACTTCTCCTGGGAGCTGCTGACCGGCGCGCAGGACGAGGGCGGGTACGGGCTGGATCCCGAGCGCCTGTGGATCACCCTCTGGGAGGAGGACCAGGAGTCCTTCGACCACCTGGTGGAGGTCATCGGCTTCCCCGCCGAGCGCATCGTGCGCCTGCCGTGGGAGGAGAGCTGCTGGGACACCGGACAGCCCGGCCCGGCGGGATCCACGGGGGAGTGGCACTACGATCGCGGCCCCGAGTTCGGCCCCGACGCGCCGCACGGCGTCCTGCCCGAGTGGCCCGGATCCCCGGAGGCCGAGGACCGCTACATCGAGATCTGGAACCTGGTCTTCGACCAGTTCCTGCGCGGCGAGGGCAAGGGCAAGGACTACCCGCTGCTGGGCGAGCTCGACCAGAAGTCGATCGACACGGGGCTCGGCGTCGAGCGCCTCGCGTACATCCTGCAGGGCAGGAACAACATGTACGAGATCGATCAGGTCTTCCCCGTCATCGAGAAGGCGCAGGAGCTCTCGGGGCGCGTCTACGGCGCGGACGACGAGGACGACGTGCGCCTGCGCGTGGTCGCCGACCACGTGCGCAGCGCCCTCATGCTCGTGGCCGACGGCGTGAAGCCCGGCAACGAGGGCCGCGGCTACGTGCTGCGCCGCCTCATCCGCCGCGCGGTCCGCTCGATGCGCCTGCTCGGGTACGACGACCCCTCGATGCCGGCTCTGCTGCCGGTCTCCAAGGAGGTCATGAAGGAGTCCTACCCGCAGCTGGAGAGCGACTTCTCGCGCATCAGCGACGTCGTCTACGCGGAGGAGGAGGCGTTCCGCCGCACCCTCGCCTCGGGCACCACGATCTTCGATCAGCTGGTGGGCGGGGTCCGCGAGCAGGGCGGCCGCAGCATCGCGGGCGAGGACGCCTTCCGCCTGCACGACACCTTCGGCTTCCCCATCGACCTGACGCTCGAGATGGCGCAGGAGGTGGGCCTCAACGTGGATGAGGAGGGCTTCCGCTCGGCCATGTCCGAGCAGCGCGAGCGCGCCCGCGCCGACGCCGCGGCGAAGAAGACCGGCCACACCGACACCGCGCTCTACAACCGGCTCCTCGGCCAGCGCGGCGAGGCCGTGCCCTTCCTCGGGTACACCGAGTCCTCGGTCGCGACCACCCTCGAGTCCGTCCTGGTCGACGGGGCGCTCGTCGACACCGTCCAGGCCCCGGCCGACGTCGAGGTCGTGCTCGCCTCCACGCCGTTCTACGCGGAGATGGGCGGCCAGCTCGCCGATCAGGGACGCATCGCCCTCACCGGCGGCGGCATCATCGAGGTCGACGACGTGCAGGCGCCCGTCAAGGGCCTGCCCGTGCACCGCGGCCGCCTCGTCGAGGGCGAGGCGCACCCCGGGGAGAGCGCGATCGCGACGATCGACCTCGAGCGCCGCGGGGCGATCGCCCGCGCGCACACCGCGACGCACATGGTCCACCAGGCGCTGCGTGAGGAGCTCGGCGAGGGCGCGACCCAGGCCGGCTCCGAGAACTCGCCCGGGCGGATGCGCTTCGACTTCCGCTTCGGCCAGGCCGTGCCGAAGTCCAGCCTCGAGGAGGTCGAGGGCCGCGTGAACACTCTGCTGCAGCAGGAGCTCGAGGTCACCGACGCCCAGATGCCCATCGACGAGGCGAAGGCGCTGGGCGCCCAGGCCCTGTTCGGCGAGAAGTACGGCGACATCGTGCGCGTGGTCTCGATCGGCGGCGACTGGTCGCGAGAGCTCTGCGGCGGCACGCACGTGCCCACGACCGGTGCCCTGGGCTCCGTGAACCTGGTCGGGGAGTCCTCGATCGGCTCGGGCGTGCGCCGCGTGGACGCGCTCGTGGGCCTGAACGCCTACCGACACCAGGCCAAGGAGAAGGCGCTGGTCTCCCAGCTCTCGGAGATCATGAACGTCGGCGCCGACGACCTGCCCGAGCGCGTCCGCTCGCTGACCCAGCGCCTGCGGGAGACCGAGAAGCAGCTCGCCGCCATGCGCGGCGCCCAGCTGCAGGCCGAGGCCGGGCGGCTCGTGGAGAGCGCCCGCACCATCGGCGGCACCCGCGTGCTCCTGCACGACGCGGGGGAGGGCATCGCCGCGGGCGACCTGCGCACCCTGGTCCAGGATCTGCGCAACCGCCTCGGCGAGGACTCCCCGGCCGTGGTCGCGGTCGTCGGGGCCGACGGGGCGAAGGCCGCGCTCGTGGTCGCGACGAACGCCGCCGCGCGCGAGGCCGGACGACGCGCCGGAGCGCTGCTGAAGGCCGGCGCGGAGGCGATGGGCGGCCGCGGCGGCGGCAAGGACGACATGGCCCAGGGCGGGGGCGGCGATCCGCAGCGCACCTCGCAGGCTCTGGACGCGATCGCCGCCGCGCTGGGCGCCGACGCCTGATGCCCGAGGATCCGCAGGAGACCCCCCGGCGGTTCGTCCGGCTCGGGGTCGACGTCGGAGACGTGCGGGTGGGCCTCGCCCGGAGCGATCTGGACGGGCTGCTCGCCACGCCCGTCGAGACCCTGCCGCGGGACGGCGCGGTCGCGAGCGTCGTGTCGCAGGCCCGCGAGCTCGAGGCCCGTGCCATCATGGTCGGGCTTCCGCGCTCGCTGAGCGGGCAGGAGGGGCCGGCCGCCGCGAAGGCGCGCGCTTTCGCGGACGAGCTCGCCGATGCCCTGCAGGCGCAGGGCGTCGAGGCCGAGATCCGCTTCGTCGACGAGCGTCTGACGACGGTCACGGCGCACCAGGCTCTCCATCGCTCCGGACGGAAGGGCCGCCGGCACAGGTCCGTCGTGGATCAGGTGGCGGCGGTGATGATCCTGCAGCAGGCGCTGGAGGTCGAGCGCAGCACGGGGCGCGCCCCCGGCGAGCTGCTCGAGACCGCGCCGGACACCGAGGGAGAGGGCCGATGAGCGAGGACGACCGCGAGGCGCCGGACCAGCCCTCGGGCTCACGGCACGTGCGTCGGCCGCGCCCTCATGGTCGGCGCGCCCGCCGGATCGATCCCGCCGCCGAGCCGGGTGCGGATCCCGCCGCCGAGCCCGGCGCCCCGAGCGCCGGCGCCGTCCCGGCGCGATCGGACGAACAGCGGCGCGCGCTCGAGGAGGCCCGTCACGCGCTCCGCGTGCGCCGGGGCGAGGACACAGCCCCGGCCGCCCCCGCCGAGGCCGGGTCCTCGACCCCGGCCGACACCGACCTCCCGCGCACCCATCGCGCAGCCGTCCCCCAGTCGGGATCCGAGCCCGCGCCCGAGCCGCCGCCCGCGCCGCAGCCGCAGGAGCTGGGGCCCGCGGACGCGCACGAGAGTGCCGACCACCGGCCCGAGCCCGAGGCCGAGACCGAGCCCCACCCCGAGTCCTTCCACCCCGCAGTGCACGGGGCCCGAACCGACGTGGTCGACGAGGTCGACGACCACGACGACCACGAGCGCGTCGACGCCATCCGCGAGGACGACGAGGAGGTCGTCGACGACGAGCGCGACGACGAGGACGATGCCCACCCCTTCGCCGGCTTCGAGCACGAGCAGAAGCGCCGCTCGCCCCTGCACATCCTGCCGATCCTGCTGGTGCTCGTGGTCGTCCTGGCCGTGGGAGCCGGCGCGGTGTACGGCTACTCCTGGCTGCGCGGGAACGTGAACGTGGACCAGGCGCAGGACGACGACTACACGGGCACGGGAAGCGACGAGGAGGTCGTCATCGAGATCGCCGAGGGCGACACCGGGTCCGACATCGCCTCGACCCTCGTGGACAAGGGAGTCATCAAGTCCGCACCGCCCTTCGTGCGCCTGTTCGGCACCAGCCAGGAGGCCAGCAAGATCCAGCCGGGCTCGTACCGGGTGAACACGAAGATGTCCTCGGCCTCGGCGCTCGAGGCGCTCCTGGACCCGTCCAGCCAGACCGGCCTGCGCGTCACCATCCCCGAGGGGATGCGCATGAAGGACATCTTCGAGCGGATCTCCAAGACCACCGGCATCCCGGAGAAGGACTTCGAGAAGGCCGCCAAGAACTACACCGATTACGGGATCCCGAAGAACAGGGCGAACAGCCCCGAGGGATACCTGTGGCCGGGTCGCTACGACATCCCCGAGGACGCCTCCGCGGGCGACGTCCTCACCATGATGTGGGAGCGGATGGAGACCGAGCTCGACGACCTCGGCGTCGCCCCCGAGGACCGCGAGAAGGTGCTCACCCTCGCGTCGATCGCCGAGAAGGAGGCGCGCGACCCCGACGACTACGGCCGTGTGGTGCGCACTCTCGAGAACCGCCTCGACGGGGCGGGCGATGCCCATGGCAAGCCCATGAAGCTGCAGCTCGACTCGACGGTCGCCTACTTCTCGGGCAGCGATTCGATCTCCACGACCCCCAAGCAGCGCGAGACCGACAGTCCGTACAACACCTACCTGCACGAGGGACTGCCGGTCGGCCCGATCTCGAACCCCGGGAAGGCGACCCTCGAGGCGGCGGCCGATCCGCCCCAGGGCGAGTGGCTGTACTGGGTGACCGTCGACACCAGCACGGGCGAGACGAAGTTCGCCGACACCTACGCCGAGCACGAGAAGAACGTGGCCGAGTGGAAGAAGCGGGCGGCGACGAAGGACGCGGACGGATGAGCGCGCCCGAGCACGGGCCCCGACGCTTCGCCGTGGTCGGCTCGCCGATCGCTCACTCGCTCTCGCCGGTGCTCCACACGGCCGCCTACCGCGCGCTGGGCATCGAGGACGCGCAGTACGGCCGCTTCGAGGTCCCCTCCGGGCAGCTGCAGGCCTTCCTGAGCACCGAGGAGGGCGCGCGCCTGCAGGGGCTGAGCGTGACCATGCCCGGCAAGGTCGAGGCGCACGATCTCGCGTCCTCGCGCGACACCACGGCCCGGATGCTGGGGATCGCGAACACGCTCGTGCGCACCCCGGCCGGCGCGTGGCGAGCGGAGAACCACGACGTCCACGGGATCGTCGCGGCCCTCGGTGACCACTCCCTGAGCGCCTGCCGCACGGTGGGCGTCCTGGGATCCGGGGCGACGGCCGTCTCGGCGCTCGCGGCGGCCTCCCGCCTCGGCGCCTCCGAGGTGCTGCTCACGGCCCGCAGCCCCGAGAAGCTCGCGCCGCTGCGCGCCCTCGCCCGCGACCTCGGCATGGACAGCCGTGAGGTGCCCTTCTCCCGCAGCAGGGAGGTGCTCGGAGCCGATGCGGCGATCAGCGCCCTCGCGATCGACGGCGCCCGGCGCGTCGCCGAGGACTGGCGGAGGCAGGGCGTCGACTCCGTGCCGCCGGTGTTCCTCGACGCGCTCTACGACCCCTGGCCGGCTCCGCTCGCCGCGGTCGTGGCCGAGCACGGGGGAGAGGTCGCCAGCGGGCTCGAGATGCTCGTGCACCAGGCGGACATGCAGCTGCGCTCGATGCTGGGGATCCCCGGAGCGCCTCTGGAGGCGATGCGCGAGGCCGCGCGGAACGCGCTCGCACAGCAGGCAGGTCCCGCGCAGTCCTGAGCAGTCCGGATCCGACGCAGGTCGCCGCGGACGCTCGACGGCCCTCGAGGATCCGACCCCGCGCACGGCGAAGGCCCCCGATCTGCAGTGCAGATCAGGGGCCTTCGGTGGGTGTCCGAGGGGGGACTTGAACCCCCACGACCTAATACGGCCACTAGCACCTCAAGCTAGCGCGTCTACCAATTCCGCCACCCGGACAGGTGGTCACCGTGTCGGCGACATGGAGACTCTAGCACGGGGAAAGGGCCGTGCCACCTCCGCATACGCCCATTCGGCCGGTTCGTGAACAGAGTCACTCGGCAGCCGTGCCGATGCCCTGGAGAAGGCCGAGCGCACGGTCGATCTCGCCGAGCGCCCGAGCGGCCGACGGGTCCTCGGACTGCTGGTCGAGCTGGTGCCGGAGGTCCTCGAGCGCCGCCGCGGCCAGGCAGGGGAGCGGAGCGCGCGGAGGCGTCTCCCCGGAGGCCACGGCGACATGGATCTCGGCGAGCACCTCGCGCAGCTCGTGCAGGCTCGTCGCCTCGAGATCCGTGATCGCGTCGACGCGGGCACGTGCCGCGAGCGACGCGCAGCGGCGCAGCAGCTCGTCGGACCGCGCGGGGCGGGGCCGGGAGACGAGCGCGGGGTCGGCCTCGACGTCTGCGACGGCGTCCGCGGCGGCGATGGCGGGGGTGGGCGGCGAAGGCTGCGTGGCGGAGATCCCGCGCACCGCGGCGAGCTCAGGGGCCTCGATGCCCGGATCCCCGGGCAGCAGATCGCCGTCGTCGAGCACGTCGTGCTCAGCGGGGGCAGGGGCGACGGGTCGGAACGAGCCCTCGTGGGTCGTCGCGATCGCGGACATGTCCACCTCCATGTGGGTCCTCGGTGTGCCTGCTGTCCGCCGGCCCCTGTGCGGGGCGCTGCGGCGGACGTCGGGCATCGCCACCAGGACAGAACTTTACTCATCCTTTACTGGGAAGTCCATGAGTGGGTCACGGGGTGGGACGAGGGTCGGGCGCGTGGCCGCAACGGGTGCGCAGGGGTGGAAGGATCCTCCCCATGGTCCATGTCTTCTTCCACGAGCCGCGCATCGCGGGCAACACGGGCAGCGCGATCCGGCTCTCCGCGGTCACCGGCGCCCCTCTGCATCTCATCGAGCCCCTCGGCTTCGACCTCGAGGACTCCAAGCTGCGTCGCGCCGGCCTCGACTACCACGATCTCGCCACGACGACGGTGCACCCCGACATCGAGGAGGCTTTCGCCGCGCTCCCGGAGTCGCGCGTCTTCGCCTTCACCTCCCATACCGAGCATTCCTTCGCCGACGTCGAGTACCGGGACGAGGACGTGCTGCTGTTCGGCGCGGAGCCGACGGGCCTGCCCGAGGAGGTCCTGGCCCATCCGCGCATCACCGGTCAGGTGCGCATCCCCATGCTCCCCGCCCGGCGCTCGCTCAACCTCGCCGCCGCCGCGTCCATCGCGGTCTACGAGGCGTGGCGCCAGCAGGGGTATCCCGGCGGCGCCTGATCCGCACGGTCGCAGGCGGCTCACATCCCGAGCGCGGACCGCACGAGCGGCGCGCCCAGCAGCCCCAGGAAGGGGCCGGCGAGCAGCACGGGGCCGAAGGCGAAGCGCGATCCGCCCGAACCGGTCGCGATCATCACCGCGATCCCGATGATCCCGCCCAGCAGGGCGGTGCCGAGCGCGCCCGCCACGAGGACGTCGGGCCCGAGCGCCGTGCTCATGAGCACGACGGCCGGGGCGGTCTTCGCGTCGCCCATGCCGATCAGCTGCGGTGCGAGCAGGGCGACCCCGATCCCCGCCGCGGCCGCGACGAGGGCGAGGACCGCGGCCGCACCGAGCAGGGGACGCAGAGCCGGCTCGAGAAGCGCGAGCACGCCCAGGACGAGCGCGAGCAGGAGCGTGAGCGAGGCGACCCAGCGGTTGGGCAGGCGGTGCTGGGCGCCGTCGATCGCGCTCAGCACGACGGCGTGGGGGAGGTACACCGCGAGCAGCGGGACCAGGAGGATCTCGGGGACGGGGCTCACGCGCTCATTCCAGCAGATGCGCGGTGCGCGGGCACGGGCCCGTCGGCGCGTTGTGGACGGTGCGCCCGTGGGGAGGACCTGTCCTCCCCTCCCAACGGAGGCGTCAGCCCGCGGCGGCGGGGAGCGTCGAGGAGACGCGGATGATGCGGCGTCGCATCCACACCCGCTTCTCGCCGCCGTAGTAATGGCGCGTGCGCACGAGGTCCCAGCGCCCGTACTCCGACTCGGCCGCGAGCGCCGTGCGCACGCTCCGGATCGAGGTCCCGCGCGGGACGGCGAGCACCTGGAACTCGTAGTCCTCGGGGGACCGGCCCTTCTCGACGGGAAGATCGCGGGCGCCGCGCGGCGGGGGCGCGGGCAGGCGGCGGAACGGCGGGGGACCCTGCGGACGGGGCACGAGCACTCTCCTCACGGGATGCGGATCGGCGCGGCGCCGAGCGACGGGGCGCGAGGTCGCGTCCGAGCGCCGTCCGGTGTCGACGGGGACTGTCCATTCTGCCCGGCGACGGGGTACCGTCCAACCATGAACACGGACCCGCGTTCGGCCCTCGCCGCACTCATCGCCGCTCTGGAACGACACTACGAGGCCGCCGCCTCCTCGCGCGGCGACGACGACCCCGCCCTCGAGGCGGCAACGGAGGGCCTGACCACGGCCTTCGACGCGTACGACGATGCCCTGTTCGACGCCTACGACGTGGCGACGCCGCTCATCGTCTTCGACGGGGACGACGAGGACGACGACTACGAGGACGACGACGACTACGACGACCTCGATGACGACGATCTGGACGACGACGGCTTCGAGGACGACGAGGACGGCGAGGAGGGTCCCGACGGCGAGGGCGAGTTCGACGGTGCCCAGGATCTGGAGCGCTGAGAGCACGTCCCCCACCGGCTGACGGGGAGACGTTCCCTACTCCTTCGCCACCCACGGCGCGCGGCGCCCGCCCCACAGGCGGGCGCCGCGTACTGTGTGCGGGGCGCTGAGCGCCCGGCCTCCGTCCCCGAGCACTGCAGGAGAACGCGTGTCCATCCTCGATGCGATCATCCTCGGCATCGTCCAGGGGCTCACCGAGTTCCTGCCCGTCTCCTCGAGCGCGCACCTGCGCGTGGTCGGCGAGCTGCTCATGCCCGGCCAGGATCCCGGCGCCGCCTTCACCGCGATCGTGCAGCTCGGCACCGAGACCGCCGTCCTGCTGTACTTCTGGAAGGACATCACGCGGATCATCGGCCGCTGGTTCCGCGCCCTGGTCGGCCGGCTGCCGCAGTCGGACCCCGACGTGCGCATGGGCTGGCTGGTGATCATCGGCTCGATCCCGATCGGCGTGCTTGGCCTGGCCTTCGAGGAGCAGATCGACAGCGGCCTGCGGAACCTGTACATCACAGCCGCGATGCTGATCCTGTTCGGCGTGCTCCTCGCCGCCGCGGACCGCCTCGGTCCCCAGCGCAAGCAGCTCACCGAGCTCAGCTGGAGGGACGGCATCCTCTTCGGCCTCGCCCAGGCGCTCGCGCTGATCCCCGGCGTCTCCCGCTCGGGCGGCACCATCACCGCGGGCCTCGCCATGGGCTACACCCGCAAGGCCTCCGCGCGCTACGCCTTCCTGCTCGCGGTGCCCGCGGTCTTCGCCTCGGGCCTCTACAAGGCCGCGAAGGAGGTGCCGCCGCTGTTGAGCGCCGACGGCCGCGCCGCAGCGGCCGCCGCGGGACAGCCCTCGCTGCTCGCGATCATCATCGCCACCGTGGTCGCCTTCGGCATCGGCTATGCGGTGATCGTCTGGTTCATGAAGCTCATCGAGAACCGCTCCTACCTGCCGTTCGTGGCCTACCGCATCGCCGCCGGCGTGCTGCTGCTGGTGCTGCTGACCACGGGCGTGCTCGACCCGCTCGCGGGATCGACCGCCTGACGCACCGCGGCTCCCATCGGCCGTCGTCCGCGTCCCGGGCGCGCCGTGTGGTCCATCCCTCCCGCCCCGCCGGGCCGGGGGACGAGGTCCGTATGATCGTCGGGTGCGCTCCTGGAACTCGCCCCTGATCAGCCCGCTTCCCGCCTCCGGGCTCCCGCCGCGGCTGCACGACTCCCGCACCGGCCGCGTCGGGCCCGTGCCCGTGCTGACGCCGGGCCGCGCGCGCCTGTACGTCTGCGGCATCACCCCGTACGACGCGACCCACCTGGGCCATGCCGCCACCTACCACGCGGCGGACCTCATGCGTCGCGCCTTCCTCGACCAGGGCCTCGAGGTCGAGCTCGCCCAGAACGTCACCGACGTCGACGACCCGCTGCTCGAGCGCGCCGACCGCGACGGCATCGACTGGCGCGACCTCGCCCAGCGCGAGACCGACCTCTTCCGCGAGGACATGGCGCACCTGCGCATCCTCGCCCCGCAGACCTACCGCTCGGTGAGCGAGTCGATGGACGGGATCATCGGCCTCGTCGACGAGATCCGACGCGCCGGCCGCGCCTACCAGGTCCCCACGCCCGACGCCGAGGGCGAGGACTGGTACCTCGACCTGGCGATGGACGGCTCCCTCGGCGCCGTCAGCGGCTGGAGCGAGGAGCAGATGCTCGAGGTCTTCGCCGACCGCGGGGGAGACCCCGAGCGGCCCGGCAAGCGTGGCGTCTTCGACCCGCTGCTGTGGCGCGCGGAGCGCGAGGGCGAGCCCGCCTGGGACGCCGGCGAGCTGGGCCGCGGCCGGCCCGGCTGGCACGTGGAGTGCGTGTGCATCTCCCGCGACGCCCTGGGCCTTCCCTTCGACGTGCAGACCGGCGGACGCGATCTCGTCTTCCCCCACCACGACATGTGCGCGGCCCACGCCACGGCGCTCGGCCGCCCCTTCGCGGGCGTCTACCCGCACACCGGGATGGTCGCCTACGAGGGCGAGAAGATGAGCAAGTCGCTGGGCAACCTCGTCTTCGTCTCCAAGCTCGTCGAGGCGGGCACGGACCCGATGGCGATCCGCCTGGTCCTCATGGCCCACCACTACCGCTCCGACTGGGAGTGGACCGACGCCGAGCTGGCCGCGGCCGAGGAGCGCCTGGCCGCCTATCGCGCCGCCGCGACCCGCGACGCCGACCGGGCCGGCTCCGCCGGATCGACCGGTGCGGAGATCGTCGCCGCGCTGCGCCGCGCGCTGCGCGAGGACCTCGACACCCCGACCGCGCTCTCGGTGCTCGACGACTGGGCCGCGGACCGCGCGCTCGCATCCCGCCTCACCGCGCCGGCCGAGGACGCCGAGGCCGCCCCGGCGCGCTCCGCGGACCAGGGCGGACGAGCACCCGAGCAGCCGTCCGACGTCCCCGCGGCGCTCGACGCGCTGTTCGGGATCGTCCTGGACTGATCTCCCGGAGCCCTCAGTCCTCGCCCTCGCGGCGACGAAGGAAGCGCTCGAACTCCTTGGCGATCGCGTCGCCCGAGGCCTCCGGGAGGTCCTCGGCGTCCTGCGCCTCCTCGAGCCGCGCGACGTACTCGGAGATGTCCGGGTCGTTGCGCGAGAGCTCCTCGACCCCGCGCTCCCAGGCCTCGGCGTCCTCCTCGAGCTCCTGCATCGGGACGGGTGCGCTCACATGGTCCTGGAGCGCCCGCACCAGGGCGAGCACCGCCTTGGGCGAGGCGTTCTGCGAGACGTAGTGGGGGACCTGGACCCAGATGCTCGAGGTCCGCACACCCAGGCTCACGGCCGCGCGAGCGAGCACGGTGGGGATGCCGATCGGGCCCTCGTAGGACTCGGCGTCGGCCTGCTCGGCGGTGCCCGGCTCGATCTGGTCGCTCACCGGCAGCGGCCGCGTGTGCGGGGCGTCGGCCAGGAGCGCGCCCAGGGAGATCAGCCGGGTGGCGTCGGCCCCCAGCAGGCGGTCGAGCACCTGGCGGCAGAACGCGCCCCAGCGCATGGACGGCTCGGCGCCGTGGACGAGCAGCAGCTCGGGTCCGCGGGGAGGGGTCACCAGCTCGATCCGGGTGTCCGGCCAGTCGATGACCTTGCGGCCGTCGGCGTCCAGCCGCAGCTCGGGGCGGTGCACCTGGAAGTCGACGTACTCCTCGGCCGGGATCCGGGCGATGGTGCGGGAGGGCCAGGCCGACAGCAGGTGCTCGATGGCCCCGGTCGCCGCTTCGCCGGCGTCGTTCCAGCCGCTGAAGGCACAGATCGCGATGCGGGTCATCCCCGCAGTCTAGGACCCTCCAGGTCGCCCGCGTAGGGTGCGGTGACGTGGCCGTCACCTGCGACGCCACCCGGATGCCGGTCGCCCGCGCGGCCCGTCCGCCGCCCGAATGCGACCACGCCGGAGGATCGATGCCCGCGCCCAGCCTGCGCCTGCCCGGACTGCCGCCGATCCGGATCTCCGGCGCGACCCTGGTGATGGTCGCGGTGATCACCCTGCTCGTCGCCCCGGGCTTCCGCATCATCCCCGGCATGACCTCGGCCGGCGTGCTCGTGCTCTCCCTCGCCGTCGGCGTCTCCCTCGTCGTCTCCGTGGCCCTGCACGAGATCGGCCATGCGATCGTGGCGCGCGCCTCCGGCGCGCACGTCGACCACATCGCGCTCACCCTGTGGGGAGGGCACACCACCTACCGGGCCCGACGGGTGGGCGCTCTGCCCTCGGTGCTCATCTCCCTCGCCGGTCCCGCCGTGAACCTCGTCATCGCGGTCGCGGCGGCGCTGGCCGAGCGCGCGGCCCCCGGTGCCGGCAGCTCCCACCTGCTCACGATGATCTCGAGCCTGAACTGGGCTCTCGCGGTGTTCAACGTGCTGCCCGGGCTGCCGATGGACGGCGGTCGGGCGCTCGAGTCCCTGCTCGGCGCGCTCCTGCGCAGCCCCCGCACGGCCACCCGCATCACCGCCTGGATCGGGCGGGTCATCGCGATCGTGGTCGTCGCCGGACCGCTGCTCGCAGCGCTCCGGTTCCCCGGGAGCACGAGCGTGATCCTCGTGCTGTGGGGCGTGATGATCGGGATGATGCTCTGGCGCGGAGCCGGCGACGCCCTGCGCGAGGCGGGCCTGCGCGAGCGCGTGCTCGCCCTGCGCGCCGGGGACCTCATGGTCCGCATCCCCCTCGTGCGGGCCGATGCGCCGCTGACCACGCTGCCCTCCGGAACCGAGGACGCTCCCGGATCCCAGTGCACTCCCGGAGCCGCGGACACCGCAGGGCCCGACGGCCGCGGAGTCCCGCGGCTGCTCGTGCTGGACCCGTCGCACGGCGTCGGCGTCCTCGACGAGGAGGCTCTCGCCTCCGTGCCCGGGACGCAGCGACCCGCCGTCCCCGTGGGGGCGGTGACCACCTGGCTCGGCGCCCCCGGACGCCTCGCCGAGGACCTCGCGGGGGAGGATCTCGTGGAGGCGGTGCAGACCCAGCGCCGGGCCGTGCACCTGGTGACGGGGGAGGGCGGAGAGATCGTCGGCGTCGTCACCACGGCGATGATCGATCGCGCCCTCCAGCAGGGCTGACGCCTAGACTGGTGTGCATGACCTCAGCCGCCGATGAGACCCCCCTGCACGGGGCCCCGCAGGAGACTGCGCAGAGCACCCCGCAGCCGCAGTCCCCGCAGCCCGCCCCGCGGGCGGAGCGGCCGGGGCTGGACCGCACGGGGCCCTTCGTCCTCGGCGACAAGGTGCAGCTCGCCGATGCGAAGAACCGCCTGCACACGATCACCCTGCGCGAGGGCGGCGAGTTCCACACCCATCGCGGGGTGCTGCGCCACGCCGACCTGATCGGCGCCGAGGACGGCGTGGTCGTCGAGGACTCCCAGGGCAATCCGTTCCAGGCCCTGCGCCCGCTGTACTCCGACTACATGCTCTCGATGCCGCGCGGCGCCGCGATCATCTACCCCAAGGACTCCGCCCAGATCCTCATGTGGGGAGACATCTTCCCCGGTGCCCGCGTGCTCGAGGCCGGCGTGGGATCGGGCGGGCTCACCACGGCGCTGCTGCGCGCGATCGGCGAGCACGGGAGCCTGCGCTCGATCGAGCGCCGCGAGGAGTTCGCACAGGTCGCCCGCGAGAACGTCGAGACCTTCTTCGGCGGCGCGCCCTCGACCTGGGACCTGCAGATCGGGGACTTCCAGGACGTCGCCGCGCAGATGGCCCGCGAGGGGGAGAGCGCGGACCGCGTGGTCCTGGACATGCTCGCCCCCTGGGAGTGCGTGGACGCCGCCGCCGAGGTGCTCGTCTCCGGGGGCGTGTACCTCGCGTACGTCGCGACCGTCACCCAGCTCTCGCGCACCGCGGAGGCGCTGCGCGACCACGGCGAGTTCACCGAGCCCTCCGCGTGGGAGAGCTTCGTGCGGCCGTGGCACCTCGAGGGCCTCGCCGTGCGCCCCGAGCACCGCATGAACGCCCACACGGGCTTCCTGCTCACGGCCCGCCGCACGGCGCACGGCACCCAGGCCCTGCGGCGCACGCGTCGGCCCGCGCCGGGCTCGCAGGACGAGGCCGAGCTGAACCATCCGGACAACGAGGGCTTCGGCGGCTCCACCACCGAGTGGAGCGGCGAGGACCTGGGGGAGCGCGGCGTCGCGCCCCGCAAGATCAAGCGAGCCCTGCGGGACATCCGCCAGGGCAGGGACCGGTGAGGATGAAGACCTACCAGGAGATGACCGAGGAGCTCGAGCGCTTCGCGGCCCAGAACGACCGTCTGGTGACGAGCCTGCGCTCCGCGCGCGCCCAGATCGTCGACCTCAAGAGCGACCTGGAGCGCGTGGGCGAACCGCCGAACTCGTACGCGACCTTCCTGCGCCGTGCCGAGGGCACCACGGTCGACGTCCTCCACAACGGCCGCCGTCTGCGCGTGGCGACCAGCGCGGACATCGACCTCGAGGCGCTCCGCCCCGGCGCCGAGCTGCGGCTGAACGAGGGCCTCGCGGTGGTCGAGGTGGTCGACGCCCAGGAGACCGGCAGCGTGATCGTCGTCGAGGAGGCCCTCGCCGACGGCCGCGTGCTCGTGCAGGTCGGACCCGACGACCTGCGCGCCTTCCGGCGCTCGGGCGCCGTCGCGGAGACCGCCCTGGACGCGGGCGACCACGTGCTCGCGGACCTGCGCGCCCAGCTCGTCCTCGAGCGCATCGACCGCGCGGAGATCACCGACCTCGTCCTCGAGCAGGTTCCCGACACCTCCTTCTCCCGCATCGGCGGCCTCGGCGAGCAGATCGAGGCGATCCGCGACGCCGTCGAGCTGCCCTTCCTGCAGCAGGACCTCTACCGCGAGTACGGTCTGCGCCCGCCCAAGGGCGTGCTGCTGTACGGCCCTCCCGGCTGCGGCAAGACGATGATCGCCAAGGCCGTCGCCCACGAGCTCGCCGTGCGCTCGGCCGAGGCCCGCGGGGTGAGCGTCCAGGAGGCGCTGCAGCGCTCCTTCTTCCTCAACGTCAAGGGCCCCGAGCTGCTGAACAAGTACGTGGGGGAGACCGAGCGCTCGATCCGTCTGGTCTTCGAGCGCGCTCGCGAGCACGCCGAGTCCGGTCATCCCGTGGTCGTCTTCTTCGACGAGATGGAGTCCCTGTTCCGCACCCGCGGCACGGGGCTCTCGAGCGACGTCGAGACCACGATCGTCCCCCAGCTGCTCGCCGAGATCGACGGCGTCGAGTCCCTCGAGAACGTCATCGTCATCGGCGCCTCGAACCGCGAGGACATGATCGACCCGGCGATCCTCCGCCCGGGCCGCCTGGACGTGAAGATCCGCATCCGCCGTCCCGACGCGGACGCGGCTCGCGAGATCCTCGGCCTGTACCTCGACGCGGGCGTGCCGCTGCGCGAGGACCGCGACGCGCTGCTGGACCTCACGGTCTCCGAGATCTACGCCGAGGGCGAGCACACGGCGTTCGTGCGCCTGGAGTACTCCGACGGCAGCGCCGAGACCCTCCACTTCCGCGACTTCGTCTCCGGGGCGACCCTGCGCAACATCGTGGACCGCGCGAAGAAGTACGCCGTCAAGGACTACCTGGAGACGGGCGTGCCCGGGATCGGCAGCGCGCATCTCAGCGCCGCCGTCGCCCAGGAGTTCGCGGAGAACGAGGACCTGCCCTCCGGTGCGCACCCCGATGACTGGGCCCGCATCTCCGGTCGCCGCGGCCGCCGCGTCGAGCACGTGGTGCCGCTGCGCGCGGGCGGGGCGCCTGCCGCGCAGGACGAGGCCGACGGGCCGACGGGGGAGGAGCCCGGCGATGCATGAGGCCACCGACCCCAGCGGAGCGGCCCGCCCCCTCGTCACCGAGCGCGTGATGGGCATCGAGACCGAGTTCGGCATCCTGCACGCGGACCTGGGCGAGCGCAGCGGCGAGGCCTCGAGCTCGATCGCGCTCAGCCATCTCGTGGTCGGCGCCTATGCCCTCCTGCACCCGGACCAGGGCGCACGGGGCCGGCGCGTGCGCTGGGACTACGGCGACGAGTCGCCCCTGCAGGACGCGCGCGGCTTCGAGATCCGCCGCGCCGCCGCGCATCCCAGCCAGCTCACCGACCAGGTCCACGACGCGCACCTGCCCAGCATCGACCTCGACATGCCGCTGCCTGCTCCCGAGGTCGCGCCCGAGGGATCGGACGCGGAGGTCCTCGCCTGGGCGGGGCGCCGCTCGATCGGCAACAGCGTGCTCGTCAACGCCGCCCGCCTCTACGTCGACCACGCCCACCCCGAGTACTCGTCGCCCGAGGTGACCACGGCGCGCGAGGCCGTGGTCTGGGACCGCGCCGGGGAGATCGTCGCCCAGCGCGCCATGGACGTGCTGCGCGCGGCCGAGGGCGTCCCGGATGTCGCCCTGTACAAGAACAACACCGACGGCAAGGGCGCCTCCTACGGCACCCACGAGAACTTCCTGCTGGAGCGGGCCGTGCCCTTCGACCGCGTGGTCGAGGCGCTGCTGCCGTTCTTCGCCACTCGTCAGATCCTCGTCGGCGCCGGACGCGTGGGCCTGGGCACCCGCGGCGGCGAGCCCGGCTTCCAGATCTCCTCGCGCGCCGACTTCTTCGAGGAGGAGGTCGGCCTCGAGACCACGCTGGACCGCCCGATCGTCAACACGCGCGACGAGCCCCATGCGGACGCCTCGCGGCATCGCCGGCTGCACGTGATCATCGGCGACGCGAACATGCTCGAGGTCTCCACCTTCCTGAAGATGGGCATGACGAGCCTCGTGCTCGCGGCCCTCGAGGCCGAGCACGCGAGCGGCGAGAGGCTCCTGCCCGAGATCGCGCTCGCGGACCCTGTGCAGGCGCTGCGCTCGATCAGCCACGACCCCTCCCTGCGCACCACGGTGATGACGGCCGAGGGCGACGAGGTCACGGCGCTGCAGATCCAGCGCGCGTACCTCGAGGCGATCTCGGAGCGCGCCGACCGCGCCGACCGCGAGACCGCCGAGGTCCTGGACCTGTGGCGCGACCTCCTGGACGCCCTGGAGACCGACCCTGCGCGCGCCGCGGACCGCATCGAGTGGGTGGCCAAGCACCAGCTGCTCGAGAGCTACCGCGCCCGCGGGGGGCTCGCCTGGGACGACGCGCGCCTGCGCGCTATCGACCTCCAGTTCACCGATCTGCGCCCGGAGCGCGGCCTCTTCGCGAAGCTGCGCGCGGCAGGCCGCGTGCGCACCCTCGTCGGCGAGCAGGAGGTGCTTGACGCCGTCCTCGCCCCGCCCGCCTCCACGCGCGCCCATCTGCGCGGCGGCCTCGTGCGCCACCACCAGGCGCAG
Organism: Brachybacterium sp. ACRRE; assembly: GCF_022346485.1. Taxonomy (NCBI): domain Bacteria; kingdom Bacillati; phylum Actinomycetota; class Actinomycetes; order Micrococcales; family Dermabacteraceae; genus Brachybacterium; species Brachybacterium sp. ACRRE. The sequence continues at coordinate 23,578 of NZ_JAKRMO010000015.1, forward strand.
GTGCCGTCGGCGGGATGGGACGTGATCACGCTCGCGGGCGAGGCGTCCGGCTCCGACGCCTCGACGACCTCGCGCGTGCGGCTCGCCGATCCCCGCGCCGGATCCCGGGCCTGGTGCGAGGCGCGCGATCTCGATCCCGCCGCGCCGCTGCCCGAGGTGCTCGAGGCCCTCGCGCGCGCGGCCGACGCACCGTCGGACCCGACCCCAGCACCCACCCCCACGGAGGAGACGAGATGACACAGCAGAGCCTCAGCGGTTCCGGCCCGTCGGACGACGAGCAGAACGACGACGAGACCCTGGCCGGCGGCCAGGTCTTCGCCTCCGCGCAGGGCGCGGACGACCTCCTGGACGAGATCGACTCCGTTCTCGAGTCGAACTCCGAGGAGTTCGTGCGCTCCTTCGTCCAGAAGGGCGGTCAGTGAGCTGATGGAGCGCCGCATCGGGGGACTGGAGACCGAGTTCGGGCTCGTGTGCGTGCGGTCCGACGGCACGCGCGCCCTCGAGCCCGAGGCGGCCGCGCGCGAGCTGTTCCGGCCCGTCGTCGCCCAGGGCCGCTCCTCGAACGTGTTCCTGCGCAATGCCGCCCGGCTGTACCTCGACGTCGGCTCGCACCCCGAGTACGCGACGGCGGAGTGCGACGACTGGTGGGAGCTCGTCGCGCAGGACAAGGCGGGGGAGCGGATCCTCGCCGACCTCATGGCGCGCGCGAACGCGGCCCTCGCCGAGCACGGCGAGGACGCCCGCATCCACCTGTTCAAGAACAACGTGGACCACGAGGGGAACTCCTTCGGCAGCCACGAGAACTACCTCGTGGACCGTCGCGGCGAGTTCACCCGCCTGCCCCGGATCCTGCTGCCCTTCCTCGCCACCCGCCAGATCGTCACCGGTGCGGGCGGCGTGGTCACCGAGGAGGACGGCGGCTCCCGTTTCGTCTTCTCCCGGCGCAGCGACCACATGTGGGAGGCCGTGTCCTCGGCGACCACGCGCACCCGGCCCCTGATCAACACGCGCGACGAGCCCCACGGGGACCCCTCGCGCTTCCGCCGACCGCACGTGATCGTGGGCGATTCGACCATGTCCGAGGTCTCGACGTGGCTGCGCTTCGCGACCACCGATCTCGTGCTGCGGCTCATCGAGTCCGGCCGCGCGGTCGACGTCCCCGAGCTCGAGGACACGATCTCCGCGATCCGCGTCGTCGCTCGCGACCTCCCCGGCACCGAGCCGCTTCCGCTCGCGAGCGGTCGCACCTCGAGCGCCCTGCAGATCCAGCAGCGCTATCTGGACCTCGTCGCGCCTCTCGCCCGCGAGGACGAGCACGACGTCCTGGAGACCTGGCAGCGCGCCCTGGACGCGGTCCTCACCGGCGACCGGTCCTGGGCCTCGCGCACGCTGGACTGGGCGATCAAGGAGAGACTGTTCACCCAGGTCGCCGCCCGCCACGGTCTGGACCTGGGGGATCCGCGCATCGAGCGCCTCGACCTCGCCTACCACGACATCGACCCGGAGAAGGGCCTCGCGAGCTCGCTGCGCCGGCGAGGTCAGGCGCCCGCCGTGCTGTCCGAGACCGCGATCGGGTCCGCGTGCGCGACGGCGCCCGCGACGACCCGCGCCCACCTGCGCGGCCGCTTCGTCACCGCGTCCGAGGAGGCGCACGTGGACCACGTCGCCGACTGGACGACGATGCGGCTCGTGCGCCAGGGCGCCATGCCCGTGAGCATCATGGACCCGTTCCAGACGGAGTCGGAGCAGGTGGACTCGCTCATCGCCCAGGTGCGGGCGCTCGGATCCGCGGACGGGGCGCCGCCCGCCTGAGCCCCTCTGGGCCGCCTCCCGCCGGGCCGATCGGCGCGGTCGCCTTCCAGCCCGGCCCCACCTCGACCCCGTACTCTGAGGGCATCGGCCGCCGCCGCGGCCTCCCCGACACGAAAGGCCCCCTGGTGATCTCTCGCCGCTCCCTGCTCAGCTCCGCCCTCGCGGCGTCCGCCGCGATCGGCCTCGCCGCCTGCTCCGACGACCAGGACGGCTCGGGCTCCTCGGACGGCGGCGGCGCGTCCGACAGCGCGACCCCCGCGCTCGACGGAGTCACCATCAGCAAGGACCTGAAGAAGGCGCCGAAGGTCGAGTTCAAGGCCCCGCTGAGCATCGACCAGCCGGACGCCCGCACGATCGTCGCCGGCAAGGGCGCGCAGATCGCCGAGGGCGACACGGTCATCTGGCGCCCCCTGTACGTGGACGCGAGCAGCGGCAAGACCAAGCAGTCCTGGTGGGAGGGCGGCCCCGCGGGCAGCGTCACCGTCACCACCGACCAGATCGGCGAGAAGGCCGCGGACTTCCTGGTCACGGCGACCGTGGGCTCGCGCGTCGCCCTCGCCGGCTGGCAGCAGGACGCGAGCGGCTCGATGATCTCGCTGATCCAGGTGGCCGACATCGACCGCGTCGTCTCCCCGCTGCGCGCGAAGGGCAAGGTCCAGAAGACCTCGGGCGACCTGCCCGCCGTGAAGCTCGGCAAGGACGGCGCCCCGTCGCTCGAGGGCAAGCCCGAGGGCGATCCGCCGTCGAAGACCACCCGCGAGGTGCTCATCGAGGGCGAGGGGGACAAGACGCAGAAGGGCGACCACCTGGTGATGCAGTACACCGGGTGGACCTGGGACGACGGCAAGCAGTTCGACTCCTCGTGGGAGCGGAAGGTGCCGTTCGGCTTCACCCAGGGCCAGGGCGACGTCATCACCGGCTGGGACGAGCACCTCACCGGACTGCCCATCGGCAGCCAGGTGATGCTCGTGATCCCGCCCAAGGACGCCTACGGCACCGACGAGAAGTCCGGCGGCGAGCTCGCCGGCAAGACCCTCGTGTTCGTCATCGACATCCTCGACGCGGCGCCCACGCAGAAGAACTCCTGAGCGCGCGCTCCGCATCGCGCCGCTCTCCCGACACCGACGAGCACATCCCGACCCCGCCGTTCCCACCGACCAGGAGGACACCATGGACCGCAGCAAGCCCGAGATCGAGTTCCCCGGCACCGAGGCGCCCACCGAGCTGGTGATCGTCGACGAGATCGAGGGCGAGGGCCCCGAGGCGAAGGCCGGCGACGTCGTCGACGTGCACTACGTGGGCGTCTCCCACGGGACCGGCGACGAGTTCGACGCCTCCTGGAACCGCGGCGAGCCGCTGCGCTTCCAGCTCGGCGTGGGCCAGGTCATCAGCGGCTGGGACCAGGGCGTGCAGGGGATGCGCGTGGGCGGCCGTCGCCGCCTCGAGATCCCCGCCTCGCTCGCCTACGGCGACCGCGGCGCGCCGCCCGTGATCGCCCCCGGCGAGGCGCTGATCTTCGTGTGCGACCTGGTGGCCGTCCACTCGCGCTGACGCCCCTGTGACCCGTGACGCCCAGGAGGGCCTGTTCGAGGCGCCCGCACCCGTCCCCGGACCCGCCCCGGCCTCGTCGTCGCGCCCGCGCACCACGGCAGGGTTCGAGGTCGCCGCGCACGATCCCGTCGCCTCGGTGCGGCTGATCGGCGTCCTGCCCCATCTGGACCGTCCCTTCGACTACGCGGTGCCGGCGACCCTGGACGCGGCGGGCCCGGGCATGCGCGTGAAGGTCCGCTTCTCGGGACGCGAGCACGACGGCATCGTGCTCGCACGCAGCGCGCGGGCGAGCACGGACCGCCCGCTCGCGCCCCTGGCCCGCCTCGTCTCCGAGGACGTGGTGATCTCCCCGGACATGCTGCGCGTGTGCGAGGAGGTCGCCGAGAGGTGCGCCGGGAGCGTCGGGGACGTGCTGCGTCTGGCGATCCCCCCGCGCCACGCCCGCGCCGAGAAGGCCGATCGCGCGGCCGAGGAGAAGGAGCGCACGGAGCGGCCCGAGCCCGCAGAGGAGCCCGAGTCGGCGGGGGAGTCCGCGCCTGCGGGGGAGTCCGGGGCCGACGACGGATCCGCCGCGGAGGACGAGGCGCCGGCCGCTCCCGCCGATGCCCTCCTCACCGCCTACGCGGGACTCCCCGCGCTGCTCTCCCGCGCCGGCGCCCCGCAGGGCCCCGTGCCGCGCGCCGCCGTCGTCCTGGAGCCCGCGCACTCCTGGGACGAGCTGACGGCCCAGGCGATCGGGGCGCTCCCGGACGGGGCCGGAGCGCTCGTCATCGCGCCCGATCAGCGCGATGTGCAGCGTCTGCATCGCTGCCTCGAGGCGCATGGGATCGCCCATGAGGTGCTCACGAGCGCCGACGGGCCCGAGAAGCGCTACCGCGCCTTCCGCCGGATCCTGCGCGGCGCCTCGCGGGTGGTGATCGGGAACCGCTCGGCCGCCTTCGCCCCCGTCGCGGACCTCGCCCTGGCGATCTGCCTCGATCCGGCCGACGACCTGCTCGTCGAGCCGCGTGCGCCGTACCCGCACCTGCGCACGATCCTGCAGTCCCGATCCGCCCAGGAGCACTGCGCCCTGCTCCTGGTCAGCCGCTCCCTGGACCCGCAGACCCTGTTCCTCGCCGAGAGCGGCTACCTGCACCTGCTGCCGCCCGTGCCCGCGCCGCTCACCGCGGTGCGCCCGCACATCGAGGCCATGGACGAGTACCTGCGCGAGAGGGAAGGGCCCAGCGGCCGCTCCCGCATGCCCCAGCAGGCCATGCGGGTCCTGCGCGAGGGGATGGCGCGCGGTCCCGTGCTCGTGCAGGTGCCGCGCTCCGGCTACGTCCCCGCGGTCGCCTGCACGTTCTGCGGGACCCGCTGCCGCTGTCCCCAGTGCGCCGCGCCGCTCGTGCTGCGCGGGCGCGCCGGCGGCCTCCAGTGCACCGTGTGCGGTCGGCGCGAGGACGCCTACCGCTGCCCGGAGTGCTCGCGCACGCAGGTGAAGGCCCTCGTCGTCGGCTCGGCCCGCACCGCCGAGGAGCTGCGGCGCGCCTTCCCCGACGCCCCCTTCCGCGTCGCCGGCGGGGCCCAGGGCCCGGTCCCCGACGACGACGTGCCCGACGGGGCGATCGTCGTCGCGACCCCCGGGGCCGAGCCCGCACCGTCCGGCGGGTTCGCGGCCGCCCTGCTGCTCGACGCCGACGCGATGCTCGCCCGCGCCGCCTACGACGCCGACGTCGAGGCCGTGCGCCGCTGGTCCAACGCGATCGCCCTCGTGCGACCCCAGGCGGAGGGAGGGCGCGTGCTGATCGTCGGCACCGCGACCCTGCCCGCGATCCGCGATCTCGTCGCCCACCGCTCGCGCGTCTTCCTCGACCGGGTCATGGAGGACCGCCGCGCCCTGGACCTCCCGCCGATCTCGAAGGTCGCCGAGGTCGTCGGCGACCGGCCCGCCGTGCGCTCCTTCCTGGGCCAGGCCACGCTGCCCGACGCCACGGACGTCTTCGGACCGGTCGACGTCCCCGAGGAGGACGACCGCATCCGCTCGCGCGCGGTGCTGCGACTCCCCGTCGAGCGCTCGCGCGAGCTCGCCGACGCCCTCCGCGCCGGCATCGCCGCCCGCAGCGCGCACAAGGACCCCGGCTCCCTGCGCGTGCGCCTCGATCCGCCCGACGTGTTCTGAGCCCCCGCCCGTAGAATGGCTGATCATGCGCATCCTCTTCGCCGGCACCCCTGAGGTCGCCGTCCCCTCGTTCCGCGCGCTCCTCGACTCGCCCCACGAGGTCGTCGCCGTGCTCACCCGCCCCGACGCCCGCTCGGGGCGCGGCCGGGCCCTGCGGCCGAGCCCCGTCCGCGTCCTCGCCGAGGAGGAGGGCGTCCCCGTCCTCACCCCGGACTCGCTGCGCGGGGAGGACGTCCTCTCGCAGCTGCGCTCCCTGGACGTCGAGGCGGCGGCGGTCGTCGCCTACGGGAACCTGGTCCCCCCTGCCGCGCTCGCGATCCCTCCGCACGGCTGGGTGAACCTGCACTTCTCGCTCCTCCCCGCCTGGCGCGGAGCAGCCCCCGCCCAGCGCGCGGTGCTCGCCGGGCAGGAGAGCACCGGCATGACCACCTTCCTGCTCGAGAAGGGCATGGACACCGGCCCCGTGCTCGCAACCCGGGACGTCGCCATCGACCCCTTCGAGACCGCCGGATCCCTCCTGGACCGGATGGCGGTCGACGGCGCTCCGCTCCTGCTGGAGACCCTCGACGCCCTCGCCGACGGCACCGCGCGCCCGGTCCCGCAGGACGACGAGGGCGCGACCCGGGCGGCGAAGCTCACGCCCGCCGAGGCGGAGCTCGACCTCGGCCTGCCCGCTCCCGAGGTCTCCGCCCGCATCCGCGGGATGAGCCCGCACCCCGGCGCGTGGACCACCTGGGAGGGGCAGCGGATGAAGGTGTTGGGCGTCGAGCCCGTGCGCTCCGAGGCCCCGCCCCTGCCCCCCGGCCGCCTGCACGCCACGCGCACGCAGCTGCTGATCGGCACCGGCAGCGAACCCCTCGCCCTCGCCCGGATCGCGCCCGCCGGCCGGCGCCCCATGCGCGCGGCCGACTGGGCCCGCGGCGCCGGCCTCACCGAGGACTCCTCCTTCGGCGCCGCCGACCGCTGCGCCGACGATCCCGCCGACAGCCCCGCAGACCGTCCCGCCGACGAGCAGGAGACCACCCGATGAACGCGCACCAGGACCAGGGACGGGGCCGGCCCGACCATCGCGACCGGCGTGACCACGGCGATCGCAGGGATGACCGTCGCGAGGGCCGACACGGTGCCGGCCGCGACGCCAAGGGCCGCGAGCGCTCCGGGTCCCGCGGTCGGGGAGGCCCGCGCCGCGGGTGGTCCCAGGAGCGCCCGTCCGAGCGCCGTCGCAGCACCACGAGCTCCCGCACCGTCGCCTACGACGCCCTGCGCGCCGTCCACGAGGACGACGCCTACGCGAACCTCACCCTCCCGCATCAGCTGCGCCGCGCCCGCCTGCACGGCCGCGACGCCGCGTTCACGACCGAGCTGTTCTACGGCACCCTGCGCGCTCAGGGCCGCCTGGACGCGATCCTCGCGCTGTGCATCGACCGTCCTCTCGACGACGTCGAGGAGGCGGTGCGCGACGTGCTGCGGCTCGGCGCGTACCAGCTGCTGGACATGGGCGTCGCCCCGCACGCCGCGACCTCCGAGACCGTGGCCCTCGCCCGCTCCCGGGTGGGCGCGGGCGCCGCGAGCTTCGTCAACGCCGTGCTGCGCCGGGTGGGGGAGAAGGACCTGCCGACCTGGGTCGCCGAGGCCGCCCCGGACCGTGAGCAGGACGAGATCGGGCACCTGGCCGTCGCCCATTCGCATCCCGCATGGATGGTGCGCGCCCTCTCCGACGCCCTGGCCGCCCACGGCCGCGACCGCTCGGAGATCGACGACCTGCTCGCCGCGCAGAACGCCGCGCCCTCGGTCTCCCTCGTCATGCGCCCGGGCCTCACCGACCCCGAGGAGCTCGCCGCCGCGGGCGCCGAGCCCGGCCGCCTCAGCGTCTTCGCCGCCTCCTGGCCGGGCGGCGACCCGGGCGGGGCCGCGCCGGTCGCCGAGGGGCGCGCCGCCGTGCAGGACGAGGGCTCCCAGCTGATGGCCCTCGCCCTCGGACTCGGCGCCGACGACCTCGTGGAGGGGCCCGACCACCACTGGCTCGATCTCTGCTCGGGACCCGGCGGCAAGACGGCCCTGCTCGCGGGGCTCGCCCTCGAGCGCGACGCCGACCTCCTCGCCATCGAGCTGCAGCCCCACCGCGTCGACCTCGTGCGCCGCGCGATCTCGACGCTCGTCGCGGCCGGGGCCGAGACCGAGGTCCGCGAGGGCGACGGCACGAGGATCGGCGCCGAGATGCCCGGTCGCTTCTCGCGCGTGCTGGCCGACGTGCCGTGCACCGGCATGGGAGCGCTCCGCCGTCGGCCGGAGTCCCGCTGGCGCCGCAGCCCCGGGGACGTCGGCGCGATGGGCCGGACGCAGCGGGACCTGCTGTCCAGCGCCCTGGACGCGGCCGGGCCCGGGGGAGTGATCGCCTACGTGACCTGCTCGCCGCACGTCGCCGAGACCCTGCTCGTGGTCAAGGACGTGCTGCGCCGCCGCGACGACGTCGAGCAGCTCGACGCCCGCCCCGCCGTCCGCGCGGGGCTGCTGCCCGAGGCGCTCGAGGGGACGGAGCTCGGCGAGGGCCCGAGCGTGCAGCTGTGGCCGCACGTGCACGGCACCGACGCGATGTTCCTCGCCCTCCTGCGCCGCCTGCCCGAGACCTCTGAGTCGGCCCAGACCCCTGAGCCCGCCTGACCACTGAGCCCGCCGTCACCCCCGAGGAGAGGACGCCCCCGTGACCTACTCGACCGATTCCGCCTTCATCCACCCCAGCATCCTCAACGCCGACTTCATGCGCATCGGCGAGGAGCTCGATCGCATCGCGAGCGCCGACAGCGTGCACGTCGACATCATGGACGGCCACTTCGTCCCCAACATCACCTTCGGCGTGGACATGGTCTCCCAGATCGTCCGCCACGGCCCGATCCCGGTGGACGCCCACCTCATGATCGAGGACGCCGACCGCGAAGCCCCCGCCTACGCCGAGGCCGGAGCCGATTCGGTGACCTTCCACCTCGAGGCCGCGAGCGCCCCCATCCGCCTGGCCCGCGAGCTGCGGGCGAAGAGCGCCCGCGCCGGGGTCGCCCTGCGCCCGGCGACTCCCGTCGAGCCGCTGCTGGACATCATCGGCGAGTTCGACATGCTCCTGCTGATGACCGTCGAGCCCGGCTTCGGCGGCCAGAGCTTCCTGGAGACCATGCTCGCGAAGATCCGCCGTGCCCGGACGGCGATCAGCGATGCGCACCTGGAGGTCTCGATCCAGGTCGACGGGGGAGTGAACCGCGAGACGATCGAGCGCTGCGCGGAGGCGGGGGCCAACGTCTTCGTCGCCGGCTCCGCCATCTACCGCGCCCAGGACGCGGCCGCCGAGATCGACGCGCTGCGCACGCTGGCGAGCGGCCACGCCCACTGAGCTCCGCACGTCGCTGCGCACCCGGCGTTCCGACGCCGACGCGTGAACGCGGATGTCCTCCGGGCCACACCGGAACCCGTCGTGACCTGCGAACGGGCTAGAGTCTCCTCGTCACCACGGTGACGTGCTCCGGGGTCGGTGGAAATCCGAGCCGGCGGTCATAGTCCGCGACCCGTCCTGCCCGCGCAGGACGGTGGAGCCGGTGGAACTCCGGCACCGACAGTCACAGCCTGGATGAGAGGCGCACGTCCTGCATGCCGCGGCCCGGCGCATCCGGGCGCGCGCCCGGCTGCCGGACTCCGCTCCCCGCGCTCGTCGCCCCGAGCGGAAGGCAGTGGTCATGGGAGTCATCGAGTGGCTCTTCAACGCGAAGATCGAATTCGCCGGAGGGCAGTTCCTGCTCTGGCGCGAGGTCGTGGGCAACGTGTTCGGCCTCCTCAGCGCCCTCGGCGGCATGCGCCGCAAGGTCTGGGCGTGGCCCATCGGCATCATCGGCAACCTGCTGCTGCTCACCGTGTTCCTCGGCACCGTGTTCGGCACACCGAACCCCGTCGACCTCCTGGGCCAGGCCGGCAGACAGGTGATGTTCATCGTCACCAGCATCTACGGCTGGTGGCGCTGGCACTCCGCGCGCACCGGCGGGGGCACCGCCGTCGAGCCCCGCTGGGCCGGATGGGGCACCCGCGCCCTGCTCGTCGTGGTCCTCGTCGGCGGCACCGCCGCCCTCACCCCGCTGTTCCGCGCGCTCGGGTCCTACGAGCCCGTCTGGGCCGACGCCTGGATCTTCATGGGCAGCCTCCTGGCGACCTTCGGCATGGCCAAGGGCTGGGTCGAGTTCTGGCTGATCTGGGTCGCGGTCGACGTGGTGGGCGTGCCCCTGCTGTTCTCCGCCGGCTACTACGCGAGCGGGCTCATGTACGTCTTCTACGGGCTGTTCACGCTCACCGGGTTCTTCGTCTGGTGGCGGGTGCGGACCCGGGAGGACCGCGCCGTGACCGTCGAGACCGCGCACCTGGATCCGACCGTCGGCCGACGTCCCCGTCCATGACCACACACCCGTGACCGCACCCCGCCTCCGCTGAGATGGCGCGCCCCGACTCGGCCGACGACCGATACCCTGGTCCCGTGAAGGATTTCGAGTCGCTGCACGCCGAGCTGACCCAGAAGGCCGCCGATCGCCCCGAGGGGTCCGGCACGGTCGCCGAGCTGGACGCCGGCGTGCATGCCATCGGCAAGAAGATCGTCGAGGAGGCCGCCGAGGTCTGGATGGCCTGCGAGCACGAGTCGCACGAGGCCGCCGCCGAGGAGATCTCCCAGCTCCTCTACCACCTCCAGGTGATGATGATCGCCAAGGACATCACGCTCGAGGACGTCTACCGACATCTGTGAGGGTCTGCCCCCGCTGATCCGTCCCGCAGACCGTCCCGTCCTCCCGCCGCCCCTCCGCCGAAGGGAATCCCGTGCTCCGCATCGCCGTGCCCAACAAGGGCGCCCTGTCCGAACCCGCCGCCGCCCTGCTCTCCGAGGCGGGCTACCGCCGCCGCGGCACCGCCAAGGAGCTCGTCCTGGTCGACGAGCCCAACAACGTCGAGCTGTTCTTCCTGCGCCCCCGCGACATCGCGGTGTACGTCGGATCGGGGACGGTGGACGTCGGCATCACCGGGCAGGACATGCTCGCCGACTCCCGCACCGCGGCCGAGGTCATCCTGCCCCTGGGCTTCGCGCACTCCACCTTCCGCTTCGCCGCCCAGGCGGGCGAGGAGCGCGACCTCGGGGGACTCGCGGGCGCGCGCATCGCGACCTCGTACGAGAACCTCGTCGAGGACCACCTCGCCGAGCACGGCGTGGAGGCCACGGTCGTCCACCTCGACGGCGCCGTGGAGAGCTCGATCCGCCTGGGCGTCGCCGACGTCATCGCGGACGTGGTCGAGACCGGGACCACGCTGCGACAGGCCGGGCTCTCCGTCTTCGGCGACCCCATCATGACCAGCCAGGCCGTGCTCTTCTCCCGTCCCGAGCTCACGCTGGACGACGACGCCGCGCACACCCTCGAGGTGCTCGTGCGCCGGGTCCGCGGCGTCCTCGTCGCGCGGGAGTACGTGCTCATCGACTACGACATCCCCACCGAGAAGCTCGAGGGCGCGGTCGCTGTCACCCCGGGCTTCGAGGCGCCCACGGTGTCCGAGCTGCACCGCAGCGGATGGTCCGCCGTGCGCTCGATGGTCGCGGTCTCCGAGACCAACCAGGTCATGGACGCGCTGTACGAGGCGGGCGCTCGCGCGATCCTCGTCACCGCGATCCAGGCCTGCCGGATGTGAGCGCATGAGCATCAGCGCGCCCGACGGGCCCGGCGGCACGGTCGTCCTGCGGCCGCGGGTGACCCGCGTCGTCGCCTACGTGATCGGCTCCGTGGTGATGCTCGCCGCGATCGCCCTCTCCCTGCTCACCCACTTCGGCTTCGCGGACACCGTCGGCTTCCTCGCCTTCGGCCTGGCCGTGCTCTGGTTCTGCCACCGGGAGGGCTCCGTGCGCGCGACCGCGCACGCCGATCGCCTCGTGGTCCGGAACCTCATGGCCACCCGCGAGCTCGAGTGGGCGGAGATCATCGGCGTGGTCTTCCCTCCCGGGGACCCCTGGGCGAAGCTCGATCTGGCCGACGGCGACACGCTCTCGGTGATGGCCGTGCAGCGCACCGACGGCGACCGCGGGATGACGGCGGCGCGCCGCCTCGCCGGCATGATCGCCGAGCGCTCGGGGGCCGAGGGCTCCGCGAACGCCTGATCCTCCCGGCGCGCCCGACCGCGCGCTCCGGCGCGCCGGCGGCATCGCCTCAGCGGCCAGCGGGGTCCGCGAGCCGGGCCGCGTGGCGGCCGGCGGCGGCCGCGAAGAGGAAGGGCCACGGGTCCTCCTCCATCCCGCGTCCCATCGTCCGCAGGCCGACGGGGGAGTCGTCGAGCGCCTCGCGCAGGCCCGCCCGCGGGACGTCCACGATCCGGTGCCCGACCCCTCGCGAGAGAGCGGGCTCAACCACACTCCTTTCCAGCTGTTGCCTCACGTACTGCGTGAAAGCACTGTCCTCGCGATCAGGGTCAGGGCCGGCTTCCGCGGCGAGCACAGGGACGTCGGCCGCGGCCAGCGCTGCCCGCCCCAGCAGAGTCAGACTGTGATGGGAGACGCCGTGGTGGCGGGAGCGGGCGTCGGCCCCGGAGACCCGAAGCGCGGCGACGGGCCGACCGCCCAGCACCGAGGTGGCATGGAGCCCCTCGGCGGCCTGGATCCCGGAGAAGCCCCAGGCGGTGCCGGTCCCGAGGTTCCCCGGACCCTGCGCGAGCACCACCACGTCGGCCTCGCAGACGGCCTTCGCGCCGAGCAGGGCGGTGTGCACGGTCACGGCCTCGAGATCTCCGCCGAAGGCCTGGCCGGCGCTAATGCAGGCGACGAGGTCCCCGGTCTCGCGCAGGCGTGCGACCGTGCGCGAATAGGCGGCGGGGAGCGCCGCGCCGTCGCTCATCACGTAGACGATCCGGGCCTCCGGCGCCTCCGCGCGCACACCGGCGACGATCGCGGGCAGGGCGGAGTGGAGGTCCGCGAGCACCACGGGCATGCCGCCCAGGTCGTCCGTGCCCTCGAGGGCCGCGCGGTGCGGCGAGCCGGGATCGTCGAGCGCGTCGACGAGGGTCTGCATCGGGGTGTAGCGGGCCTTGACCATGTGACCGATCGGCTGCTGCGCCTGCGGGAGCTCGCCGGCGCGGGCGACCACGAGCGCCTGCCCGCCGGTGCCGAGCCCGCGCCGCAGCGCGTTGGCGTTCAGCAGCACGTCCTCGCCCTCGGCGATCTCTCCCACGAGCTCGGGATAGGACAGCGCCGGCACGGTGCTCGGCCCGTCCGTCGACGTCCCTCCCTCGCGGCCCTCCGGTCCCTCCGGCCCATCGGTCCGGGCGACCCGGAGCATCTGGACGCCCCGCCAGGGCGCGCTCACCTCGAGGACACGCCCTCGCTCCCACTGCAGCATGCGGCCAGCGTAGCGAGTGTGCGGATACGGTGGTGCGGTGGCTGCGCGAGGTGTGGAACGACTGCTCAACGTCATCATGACCATCGGGTCACGGTCCCGGATCGACCGTGCCCAGCTGTTCGACGTCATCCCCGACTACGCGAACGCCGAGAGCGCGGACGCGGCGGAGAAGATGTTCGAGCGCGACAAGGCCGCGATCCTCGAGCTCGGGCTGCCCCTGGTCTCGGAGCGGGACCCGTGGGACGAGTCGCGCGTGCTCTATCGGATCGCCGGCGGCGAGGGCGGCGCCCTGGACGTGACGCCCGAGGAGTACACGGTGCTCCTGGCCGCGAGCCGCGCCTGGGACGACGCCGCCGCCGGGGGAGCGGCGCGCCGCGTGCGCGCGAAGCTGCTGAGCCTGGGCATCGAGGCCGATCCCGACCTGCTGCGCCGCACGCCCCGCGGAGCGCTCGAATCGCTGCCCGTGCTCACGCCGCTGCTCGAGGCCGTCACCCAGCGCCGACGGGTCGTCTTCTCCTACCGCACGGCCGACGGGCGCCTGGCCGAGCGCACGGTGGAGCCGTGGGTCGTCGCGGTTCACGAGGGGCGCTGGTACCTGTGGGGCCACGACACGGACCGGGACGCCCCGCGGCTGTTCCGCGCCTCCCGCATCGAGACCTATCCCCGGGTGAAGGGCCGGGCGAGCGCAGAGCGGCCCGCCCACACCTCGATCGAGGAGGCCCTGCACCGCTCCGACTCCGCGAGCGAGCAGTCTGCGGCCCGCCTGGCGGTCGAGCCCTTCAAGGCGCTCGCGCTGCGCGACCGCCTCGGCGCACCGCTCGACGCGCCCGAGCTCGTGCTGCCCGAGGCCGCCCGCACCCAGGTGCGGCGCCTCGTCCTCGCCGAGTCCCGCTGGATCGCCCTGAGGGAGCCCGCGTCCTGGCGCCGCGAGCTCGCAGGGATCTTCACGCAGATCGCCCGCAGCCACGAGGGGGCACCAGATCTGGACGCCCTGGAGCGCGCGAAGGTGCGCACCGGTCCGCGCATCCGCGTGAGCGCGAGCGGCACCGACCACCTCTCGCGGCTCATCGGGGAGGCCTCCTACGTGCTCAGCCGCGGCGAGGTCGAGCTCGAGCAGGTCGCCGAGGAGTTCGCCGTCTCGACCGAGCAGATCATCGAGGACCTCCAGGTGCTGTTCGTGTGCGGGGACCTCGGCACCGGCTGGGAGGACCTCATCGAGGCCGAATGGGACTCCGGAGTCGTGCGCGTGCGCAACGCCGACGCCCTGCGCCGGCCGCTGCAGCTCAGCGTTCCCGAGACCACCGCCCTGCTCGCGGGCCTGGCGACCCTCGATCCCGCCGCCGGTTCGGAGGCGGCGCTCGTCGAGTCGGCTCGCCGCAAGCTCTCGGCCCACCTGGGGGAGGGCGACGGGATCCCGGACGACGCCCCCGTCGGACCCGACGCCTCCGGCGTGCCCGCCGTCCCCGCCCCGCCGCAGGATCCCTCCGCCCCCGGGGCCGACCGTCGCACCGCGGTGCTCGATGCCGTGCAGGACGCGATCGGCGCGCAGGAGCCCCTGGTCATCCGCTACTCGCCTCCCGCCGCGCCCGGCACGACAGTGCGCCGCGTCCATCCCCTCGAGCTGCTCACCGTCGGCTCCCGCACCTACGTGCGCGCCGACTGCGAGCTCGCGGGACAGGAGCGCCGCTTCCGCCTCGATCGGATCGTGGAGATCCTCGACGAGGACGCGCCCCTCTCCGTGCCCCGGACCGCGAGCACGGCCCAGGATCCCGCCCCCTCCGCGGTCCCCGCCACGGGCAGCGGCCGGGTCGACGGAGGCGTCTGGCTGCGCGTGGAGGCCGGCGGCCTCTGGATCGCGGAGGCCTTCGAGGCCGACGAGATCCGGGACCTCGACGGGGGCAGCGTCTACGCCCGGCTCGGTCACCCCGTGCGGGCGGCCCTCGTGGACGCGGTCATCGAGGCGGCCGGCGCCGCCGAGGTGCTCTCGCCGCGCGAGGTGAGAGATGAGATCGTGACCATTTCCTGGGGCGGTGCTGAGCGTCACGCCGACGGGCAGTCGGTAGGCTGATCCCTCGAGCGTGCGCAGCGCCCCCGGCGGCGTCGCCGCGGACTGCGCGTCCCCGCTCCACGGACTCCATACAGTCCCGCTGTGGGACGATACTGAGGCCGCCTCCCGCCGCGGCCCCGACGAAAGGAAAGACCATGGGTGCGATCAAGCCCTGGCACATCATCATCCTCGTCCTGGTGGTGCTGCTTCTGTTCGGTGCGGGCAAGCTCCCGAGCCTGGCCCGCAACGTGGGCAAGTCGATGCGCATCTTCAAGAGCGAGGTCGACGAGCTGCGCGGGGACGAGTCCGAGGACGAGCAGGACGAGGAGCCCCGCGACCGCCGCGACCGCTCGAGCCGCGATCGTCGGGACGAGCGGGATGCTCGCGACACCCGCGACGGGCGGGACGAGCGCTCCGGCCGCGATGACCGCGCCTACGATCCGCGCGACGAGCGCGATCGCGACACCGTGCGCGCGCAGGACCGGCCCGAGGACGATTACCGTCGCGACTGAGCTCCTGCTCTCCTCGCTGTCTCCCGCGGCTCCCGTCCCCAGTGCGCGAGCCCGCATGATCTGACGGGTCCGGGCGTCCCAGGCGCCCGGACCCTCGATGCCGGAAGGACGAATCGCCCGTGGCGCAGAACCAGACCTCCGACGAGGCCGCCGAGCCCGCGAAGGCTCGCCGGGGCCGCGGCTCGTCGAAGTCGTCGACGAAGAAGAGGCGTCGTCGCGATCCCGAGGGCCGCATGGCCCTCAACGAGCACCTCATCGAGCTGCGCAACCGGCTGGTGGTCTGCGCGGTCGCGATCCTGCTCCTCTCCGTCGTCGGCTGGTTCGCCTTCGATTTCGTGTATTCGTTCCTGCAGCGGCCGTTCAACGCGGCGAAGGTGCTGAACCCGAACCTCGACGCGCGGATCAGCTACACGAAGGCCGGCGACTTCCTGAGCACGAAGCTCCAGATCTCGGCGTACATCGGCCTGATCCTCTCCGCCCCCGTGGTGATCTACGAGATCTGGATGTTCCTGGTCCCGGGTCTGCACAAGACGGAGCGCCGCTACGCGATCGGCTTCTTCGGCTCCGCGATCCCGCTGTTCTTCATCGGCTGCGTGGCCGGCTACTGGATCATGGACAAGGCGATCCCGATCCTCCTGAGCTTCGCCCCGAACAGCGAGGCCGTCACCGCCAACCTGAACTTCGGCGACTACCTCAAGCTGTTCATCAAGACGATGCTGGCCTTCGGCGTCGCCTTCGACCTGCCCGTCGTCCTCGTGCTGCTGAACTTCCTCGGGATCCTCTCGGGCCGCAGCATGCTCAAGGCCTGGCGCTGGGTGGTCTTCCTGTGCTTCGCCTTCACCGCTGTCATGGTGCCCACGCCCGATCCGTTCACGATGATCGGGATGACCCTGCCGATGGTGGCCCTCTACTTCGCCGCCGTCGCCGTCAGCTTCTGGAACGACAGACGCCGCCGGAAGGCCGAGGGCGCCGAGCTCGACGACGAGCAGGCGAGCAGCATCGACGACGCCCCCGAGGCGATCGACGGGCCGTCGTCCCTCGACGAGGACGACGACCGGTGAGCCGCCTGCGGATCGGATTGCTGACGAATCCGTCCGCCGCCCACGGCGCCGCCCAGCGCACGGGGCGCCAGGTCGCCCACCTCCTGCGGATCGCCGGCATCTCCGTCGTCGAGCTCACCGCGTCCAGCGCGGCCGTCGCCCGCGCCCGCGCCATGGAGATCCGCGAGACCCTCACGGCGCTCGTGGTCGTGGGCGGGGACGGCACGGTCGCTCTCGGGGCCCAGATCGTCGCGAACACCGCGGTGCGCCTCGGCGTCGTCCCCGCGGGGAGCGGCAACGACTTCGCACGCGCCCTGGGTCTCGATGAGACCGACGTCGAGGCGTCCGTGCGCAACCTCCTGCACGCGCTCTCGCGGCCCGTGGTGACGATCGACGCCATCGAGCTGCGGGCCGATGTCGAGGACGGCCATCCGGCCGGCGCCCCGTCGATCGCCGTGGGCAACGTGTCACTCGGCTTCGACGCGCTCGTCAACGCGCGCGCGAACTCCTCGCGGCTCTCGCCGCGCCTGCGCTACACGGGCGCCGTCATGCGCGAGCTGGCCTCGTTCCGGCCCTACCCGTACTGGATCGAGGTCGACGGAGGCCCCCGGGAGGAGATCGACGCGAGCCTGGTGACCCTGTGCAGCACGGGGATCTTCGGCGGCGGGATGCGCCTGGTGCCCGACGCCCGCGTCGACGACGGCCTGCTCGATCTCGCGGTCGTCTCCGGCCTCGGCCGCGGCGGGCTCGTGCGCTTCTTCCCGCGGGTCTTCCGCGGCACCCACACGGACCTCTCCGTCTTCTCGGTGCGGCAGGTCCGCGAGATCCGGCTGGGTCTGCGGGAGCCGATGCTCCTGCGCGCCTTCGCGGACGGCGAGCCGCGCAGCCAGCTCCCCGTGCGCGCCCGGGTCCTCCCGGGGGCGGTGCGCATCCTCGCCGACCTCTCCCACATGGACGGGAGGGAATGATGACCTCGCCCTCGGAGGCCTACGCCCGGTTCCGCGCGGAGCAGCGGCGCCAGGGGACCGAGCTCGCCGTCTTCCGCGAGCGATTCGACTTCGCCCTCGACCCCTTCCAGGTCGACGGCTGCGAGGCCCTCGAGCACGGCGACTCCGTCCTCGTGGCGGCGCCCACGGGCGCCGGCAAGACCATCGTCGGCGAGTTCGCGATCCATCTCGCCCTCTCCCAGGGGCGCAAGGTGTTCTACACGACGCCGATCAAGGCGCTGTCGAACCAGAAGCACGACGAGCTGCGCGCGTGGCTCGGCCACGAGAGGGTCGGCCTGCTCACCGGGGACGTGAGCCTCCACCCCGAGGCCGACGTGGTCGTCATGACCACCGAGGTGCTGCGCAACATGCTCTACGCGGGCTCGCCGCTGCTCGACGGCCTCGGCTTCGTCGTGATGGACGAGGTCCATTACCTCGCGGACCGGCTGCGCGGCCCGGTCTGGGAGGAGGTCATCATCCACCTCGACCGCTCCGTGCAGCTCGTCGCCCTCTCGGCCACCGTCTCGAACGCCGAGGAGTTCGGGACCTGGTTGCAGGAGGTGCGCGGGAGCACGGCGATCATCGTCTCGGAGACCCGCCCCGTGCCGCTGTGGCAGCACGTGCTCGTGGGGACCGAGCTCATGGACCTCTTCGTCGACGAGGACGGCGAGAGGGTGGTCTCCCACGGCCCGGGAGCACGCGGCCGCAGCGAGATCAACCCCGACCTCGAGCAGGTGTCCTCGCTCTCGGCCCCGATCGACGGTCGGCGCGGGGGAGCACGCGGCGGCCCCGGCGGTCAGGGAGGACGCGGCGGCAGGGGACACGGAGGCCGCGGGCGCAGCGACCGCCGCGGCACCCGCGGACGCCACCGCCCGCGCGGCCACGACCGGCACGGCGGGGACGGCCGTCATGGCGGGGACAGGCACCGCGGCAGCAGCCGCGGCGAGACAGGCCACGCCCCGCACCTGCCGCGGCCGCCCCGGCAGTCGGAGATCGTCGCGATCCTGGACGACGAGGGCCTGCTGCCGGCGATCTTCTTCATCTTCTCGCGCGCCGGCTGCGACGCCTCCGTGCGCCGACTCGACCAGTCGCGCGTGCGCCTGACCACCGACGCCGAGCGGGCGCGCATCCGCGCGTTCCTCGACGAGCGCCTGTCCGTGATCGGCGCCGAGGACGAGCAGGTCCTGCACCTGGCCCAGTTCCGCCGCGCCGCCGAGAACGGCTTCGCCGCCCACCACGCCGGCATGCTCCCGCTGCTCAAGGCCTGCGTCGAGGACCTCTTCGAGGAGGCCCTGATCAAGGTCGTCTTCGCCACCGAGACGCTCGCGCTCGGCATCAACATGCCCGCGCGCTCCGTCGTCCTGGACAAGCTCACGAAGTTCAACGGCGTCGAGCACGCCGATCTCACGCCGGGGGAGTTCACGCAGCTCACCGGGCGGGCGGGCCGCCGCGGCATCGACGTCGAGGGCCACGCGATCGTCGTCGCCGGCCCCGGGTTCGACGCCTCCGCGGTGGCCTCCCTCGCCTCCCGGCGCACCTTCCCGCTGCGCTCGGCCTTCCACCCGACGGCGAACATGGCCGTGAACCTGCTGAGCCGCTTCGATCTCGAGCAGGCCCGCGAGACCCTCGAGATGAGCTTCGCCCAGTTCCAGAGCGACCGCAGCGTCGTGGGCCTCGCCCGCCGCGCCCGCGAGCTCGAGGACACCGTCTCCTCCTACCGCGAGGCGGCGGTCTGCGAGCGCGGCGACCTGGACGAGTACGCGGAGATCCGTCGCCGCATCACCGAGCGCGAGAAGACCCTGTCCCAGCGCCGCTCCGCGGGCGACCGCGATCGCACCCTGAAGGCGCTGCGCGCGCTGCGGCGCGGAGAGGTGATCGCCCTCCCGGGCGGCCGGCGCCAGGGGTACGCGGTCGTGCTCGACGTGGACCGCGAGGTCCTGGGCGGTCCGCAGGTCGACGTGCTCACGACGGAGGGCCGCGCCCGCAGCCTCCGTCCCGGGGACGTGCCCAGCCCTCCTGCCGTGATCGACACCCTGCGCCTGCCGCGGCCCGACCGCATGGGCTCGGCGAAGGTCCGCAAGGACACCGCCGCCGCCCTGCGCGAGCGCCTGGCCGGGCACGATCACGACGCGCGCGCAGAGGTCCGTCGTCTCGCCGGGCGCACTCCGTCGACCGCCGCCGAGGATCCCGAGCTCATCGAGCTGCGCGAGCGGATGCGCGCCCACCCCTGCCACACCTGCCCCGAGCTCGAGGCCCACGAGCGGTGGCTGCAGCGCCTCGGCCGCGCCGAGAAGGACCTCGCCTCCGTGCAGCGGCGCATCGAGGGCCGCACCTCGTCGCTGGCCCGCCAGTTCGATCGCCTGATCGCCCTGCTCACCGAGCTCGGGCACCTCGCCGAGGATCCCGACGGCGCCCTGCGGCCGACGGAGCGCGGTCTGCGCCTGCGCCGACTGTTCTCCGACCGCGACCTCCTGGTCGCCGAGTGCCTCGAGCGCGGCGCCTGGGACGACCTGCGCCCGGCGGAGCTCGCGGCGATGGTCTCCGCCTGCACCTACGAGGCACGGCGCGACTCCCCGCAGGCGCCCGAGCTGCCTCCCGGCGCCCGCTTCGACGCGGCCCTGGCCGCGACCGAGCGCGTGGCGAAGGACCTGCGCTCCGCCGAGGAGCGCCACGGCGTCGACCCGACGGCGGCGCCCGATCCCGCGATCAGCGCGATCATGCACCGCTGGGCGAGCGGCGAGCACCTCGCCGCCGCCCTCCAGGACGCGGATCTCACCCCGGGGGACTTCGTCCGCCACTGCCGCCAGGTGGTGGATCTGCTCGAGCAGCTCACCGACTCGCCGCACGTCTCCCTCTCAGCCAGGGATGCCATAGTCGGCGTGCGCCGCGGACTCGTCGCCCAGGAGATGGAGCGATGACCACCACGAGCACCCCTCTCTCACCACGTCCGCAAGGAGGACCCCGGTCATGACCGCGCCCGGCACCGATGCCCCGTCGACCTCCGCGCAGGACGATGTGCTCTTCACCGGCGTCGTCGTCTACTCCACGCAGGATCCGGAGGCCTCCGCCGTCCTCGTCTCCGGGGGAGTGGTGGCCTGGATCGGGCCGACGGAGACCGCCGAGGGACTCCACCCCGGTGCGCGCCGCATCGACGCGACCGGCTGCCTGCTCACGCCCGGATTCGTCGACTGCCTGCCCACGGCCGACGGCGCCGCCGTCGACGACGCCTGGCGCGCGTCCGCGGCCTCCCGCGGCATCACCGGAGCGGCCCCCGGGAGCGCGGGGATCCGCGAGGGCATGCGCGTGCTGAGCCCCGTCGCCGAGCCGCTGCCCCTCAAGGACCTCAGCGCGCAGGGCGTCCCGCTCGCCTTCGGCTCGCTCGGGGCCGAGGACGCCCTGGACCCGTGGAGCTGGGTGCGCGCCGCCGCCCACGGCGGGGATCCCGCCCAGCGCATCAGCGACCGGGCGGCGTTCCTCGCCTCCACGCGCGCGGGACTGCGACTGCTGGACGTGCCCCATCCCGGCGCTCTGAACCTCGGCGTCGAGGCGACGCTCGTGGTGTGGGAGCCCTGGGACTTCACCGTCCATTCCTCGGACATCCGCACCAATGCGTGGTCCGTCGACCCCCGCTCGCGCACCCCCATGCTCCCCGACCTCACCGAGGGCGCACCGCGGGCGCTGCGCACGCTCGTGCGCGGGGAGATCGTCCACGACGTGCCGGGGGCCCTCGGCTGATGACACGGACCACGAGCGGTGCCCGCGGCGCCCACCCGGCGGTGCGGCGCGGAGTGCGCACCCCGCGCGACCAGGTGGCGCCCACGCCCGTGCTCGCGGCGCTCGTGCTGGGGGTCCTCGGCGGCGTCGGCGCCCTCGCCGCCTTCCCGCCCCACGACCTGTGGATGCTGCTGCCCTTCGCGATCGCGGCCCTGAACGCGTGCGTGCTCACGCGGCGCTGGCACGTCGCGGCCCTGGCCTCCCTGCTCTGGGGCCTGGCCTTCTTCGTCCCCCTCACCATCTGGGCGAAGACCTACGCCGGCTCCGCCCCGTGGCTCGCCCTCGGCGCCTTCGAGGCCCTCTACATCGTCGTCTACGGGCTCGCCGCGCGCGCCGTGCTCGTGCGCCGCGGCATCGGCCTCGGCTCCGGGATCGTGCTGGCCGCTCTCTGGGTGGCCGTCGAGACCCTGCGCTCGACCTTCCCCTGGGGCGGACTGTCCTGGGGCTCGGTCGCCTTCGCCCTCAGCGACTCGCCGCTGCTGAACCTCGGCCCGTGGATCGGCACCGCGGGCCTGTCCTTCGTGGTCGCCCTGCTCGGGCAGTTCCTGTGCGGGGGAGCGCTCGCCCTGCTGGGACGGCGCCATCGCGGCGTGCGAGGGCTCAGCGGGGTGTGGCCGATGGCGACCGTCGTCGGCGTCGTCATCGGCACCATGGTGGTCCCGCTGCCCAAGAACCCCGCCCCGTCGGACGACGGCTCGATGACCGTCGCGGGCGTCCAGGGCAACGTGCCTCCCATCGACCCGGAGAGCCTCGCCATGCCCTCCGAGATCTTCCCGAACCAGCTCACGGCGACGTCCGACGCCGTCCGGCAGGTGCGCGAGGACGGCGGGCAGCTCGACCTCGTGGTCTGGCCCGAGGACTCCACCGGCTGGGACCCGCGCGCGGACGCCTCCCGCGGCCAGGCGATCACCGCCGCCGCGCAGGACGCCCAGGCGCCGATCATCGTCGGCACCCAGACCCCCAC
This sequence comes from Brachybacterium sp. ACRRE, assembly GCF_022346485.1. Taxonomy (NCBI): domain Bacteria; kingdom Bacillati; phylum Actinomycetota; class Actinomycetes; order Micrococcales; family Dermabacteraceae; genus Brachybacterium; species Brachybacterium sp. ACRRE. The sequence goes on from NZ_JAKRMO010000015.1 coordinate 45,813, forward strand.
GGACGACGGCGGCCGGTACAACAATTCCCTGCTGTGGACCACGGACGGCACCGTCGCCGGCGTCTACGCCAAGCGCCATCCCGTGCCCTTCGGCGAGTACATCCCCTACCGCTCGTTCTTCCGCACCCTGAGCGACAAGGTCGACCTCGTCTCCTCCGACATGAAGGCGGGCACGCAGCCGGGCGTCTTCGACGTCGACGGCCACGGCGTGGGCGTGCTCATCTGCTTCGAGATCGCCTACCAGAACCTCGTGGACGACGTCGTGGACGACGGCGCCCAGATGATCGTCGTGCAGTCCAACAACGCCCTGTTCGGCGACTCCGACGAGGCGATCCAGCAGGTCGCCGAGGCGAAGGTGTTCGCGGTCGTCAGCGGCCGCAGCGTCGTGCACGTCTCGACCGTCGGCCAGAGCGCGATCTTCACCCCCGAGGGCCGCACCCTGGACTACCAGGACCACTGGACGCAGGGATCGGTGATCGGCGAGGTGCCGCTGCGCACCGGGATCACGCCCGCCGTCGCGGCCGGCCGCTGGCCCGAGATCGTGCTCTCCGCCCTCGCGGTCGCCGGGCTCCTGTTCGCGGGCGCCGGCGGACGCCGGGCCGTCGCCCCCGCGGTCCGTCGGCGGGACCGGGCCGCCGCCCGCGGCGGGGGCTCCCGATGAGCCCCCGCGTCCTCGTCGTCATCCCGACCTACGACGAGCGCGAGACGCTCCCCTCGACCCTCGCGCGCCTGCGCGCGGCGGTCCCGGACGCGCACGTGCTCGTGGTCGACGACGCCTCCCCGGACGGCACCGGCGAGCTCGCCGAGTCCCTCGCGCAGGACGATCCGCAGGTCGACGTCCTCCACCGCGCGGGCAAGGAGGGCCTCGGCCCCGCCTACCTCGCGGGCTTCCGCTGGGGGCTCGAGCGCGGCACCGAGGTGCTCGTGGAGATGGACGCCGACGCCTCCCACCGTCCCGAGCAGCTCCCGCGCCTCCTCGACGCGGTCGAGGGCGGGGCGGACCTCGCGATCGGCTCGCGCTGGGTGCCGGGCGGACGCGTCCACGACTGGCCGCTGCGGCGCCTGCTGCTCTCGCGCGCCGCGAACGTCTACGCGCGCCTCGCCCTGGGTCTGCGGGTGCACGACGCCACCGCGGGCTTCCGCGCCTATCGCGCCCCGCTCGCGCGGGTCCTGGTCGACGCCGGGCCGGCGTCCCAGGGCTACTGCTTCCAGGTCGACATGACGCGGCGCTCCGCCGCGCGCGGGGCCGTCGTCCGCGAGGTCCCGATCGACTTCGACGAGCGCACCGAGGGCGCCAGCAAGATGAGCTCGGCGATCGTGCGCGAGGCGCTCGTGCGGGTCACCTGGTGGGGAGTGCAGCGACGCTCCCAGCAGCTCCTCACCCTGCTCCGATACCCTGGACGCCACGCATCACGTGAGAGTTCGCTCCCGTCCGGCAGGTGATCCCATGAGCTCCACCTTCTCGTCTCCCAGCAGTTCCTCGTCCAGCGGCCGCTCGTCCAGCGAGGCCTCGTCCGCCGGCTCGTCGACCGGCGCATCGCAGGGCCGTCCGCCGTCGGGCCGGCGCTCCCGGCTCGCCCCGCTGCTGCCCTACGCGGCGCTCGCGCTGGGCATCGTGGAGATCGCGCTGCTGATCCTCATCGGCGTGAAGTCCTCGCTGTGGTGGTCGCTGCTCATCATCGTCGTCGGCTGGATCGTGGGCGTCGCCCTGCTGATCGCGGCGGGCCAGCAGTCCTTCTCCCGCGCACGCTCCCTGTGGCGGGCCCTGCGCGGCACGGGGGACGTGCAGAAGCACCTCAGCCGCCCGGCGTTCACGGTGCTGGCCGCCGCCTGCTTCTTCTTCCCGGGCATCCTCACGGACATCGTCGGGATCATCCTTCTGCTGACGCCCGTCCAGCGCCGCACGGTCGAGGGGCTGGGCCTCTCCGGCGGCGGCGACGCCGCGCATCGCGTCCTCTTCCGGCGCAGCTCGGGAGGGGTGATCGACGGCGAGATCGTGGTGACGCCGCAGAAGCCCTCCGGCGGCTCCTCGTCGGGCCAGTCACCGGACGGCCCGCCGCTGATCACCCAGGACTGAGGTGCCGCAGCGCCGCACCGCACAGGAGAAGGGCCCCGCAGCCGTCGATGACGGTCGCGGGGCCCTTCTCATGCGGTGCCGGCTGGGCGGTCGCAGCCGCCGGGCGCGCAGGCCCGTGGGTCAGAGGTTCCGGCGCTGGTGCAGCTTGCCGGCGTGCAGGAGGTCGAGGCGCTGGTCGAGGAGCACCTGCAGGTCCTCCTCGCTGCGGCGCTCGAGGAGCATGTCCCAGTGGGTGCGCTGGGGCTTGCCCGGCTTCTCCTCGGGCTTCTCGTGGTCGCGCAGGACGGCGGTGTTGCCGCAGCGGCACTCCCAGATCGCCGGGACGTCGGCCTCGACGGAGAAGGGGAGGATGATCGTGTGGCCGTTGGGGCAGTCGTAGACGGCCTCCTGGCGCGGGGCGGCGAGGACGTTCTCGTCGGTCTCCATGCTGAAGGATCCGAGGCGGGTTCCTCGCAGGCTGCGGCTGTTCATCCGATGGTGCCTTCCTGACGGTTCCGGGGGCGGCGGTCGTGCGCGCACTGCGGCGCGACAGTGACCAGAACGTCCCGTGCGCACGGAACATTCCCGAGCCGCGGCGTGGGTCACATCACGTCGCCGGCCGGCGGCTCCGTCCCGTCGAGCAGGGCGCTCAGGCGATCGACGCGGTTGGTGATGATGCCGTCGACGCCGATCGCGAGCAGGTCCCGCATCTGCGCAGTCCCGTCGATCGTCCACACCTGCACCTCGCAGCCGGCGCGGTGGGCGGCGGCGACGTTCGCGGGGGTGACGATGCGCAGCACCGACTGGGAGACGGGCACCTGCAGGGCGCCGTAGGGGCGCAGCAGGGCGCGCAGCGCGGGATCCGGCAGCTCGAGCGCCCGGGCGAGGACGAAGCCCGCGATCACCTCCCGCGACGGGCTGCGCACAGGAGTCACCCCGGTCGCGCCCCGCACCGCGCGCACGGCGTGCGAGGCGACGGAGTCGCGGAAGCTCGTCACGCACACGCGCCCCGCGGCGCCGGTGCGGGCGATCGCCTCGACCGCGGGGCCGACGGCCGCCTCGTCCTTGACGTCGATGTTCACCGGGACGTCCGGGAAGCTCCCGAGCACGTCCTCGAGGCGGGCGAGCGGCTCCTCCCCGGCCACCCGGATGCCCTCGAGGTCGCTCTCGTGCAGGGCATCGATGCTCCGGGGGTCGCCCGCGATGCGCGTGAGGTCGGCGTCGTGCACGGCGAGGGCGAGCCCGTCGGCCGTGGCCCGGGTGTCGGTCTCGAGCATGTCGGCGCCGGCGTCGAGCGCGTCGGAGAACGCGCGCAGCGTGTTCTCCGCGCCGTCGAGCGCGAGCCCGCGGTGGGCGATGCGCCGCGGCCGCGGCCCGGGCAGGAACCGTCCGTGCTCAGCGGCGTCCGTGGTCCAGGAGCTCATCCTCTTCCTCCTCGTCCTGTGTGCGCGGGCGCGCCCTGCGCAGCTCGGCGGAGGCGGCGCGCGGGGCGACGGGCGCGGCCTCCCGTGTCGTCTCCGCACTCCCGCTCCGGGTCCCGTCCGTCGCCTCGTCGTCGGCCTCCCCGCCGTCCTCGTCGAGGATCTGGCGGCGCGTGCGCACCACGAGTGCGATGGGGAAGAAGGCCGCGAACAGCCACCACTGCACGGCGTAGGAGAGGTGCGGGCCGAGGCTCGTGTCGGGCTCCTCGAGGACGTGCGGCATCGGGCTGACCGACGGGTCCTCCGAGACCAGCTCGCCGAAGGCCCCCGTGTAGACGCTGCCGCCGAGATCGGGGAGCTCGGGCGCGATCGCGCTGGGGGTGACGGTCTGGACCTGGCCCGGGGGATTCCGCCGGTTCGCCAGGGTCGGCTCGACCACGCGCATGCGCACCACGATGGTGGTGCGGCCCTCGGGCACGGGCGGTTGGCTCGCGGGCGTGGACGAGGTCTCGGCCCCGTCCACCCACCCGCGCACGACGAGCAGCGTGCCCTGGTCGGTCGTGAAGGGGACGAGCTGCCAGAAGCCCACGGAGTCCGAGAGCGGGCGGTTGCGCACCCACAGCAGGCAGTCGGGCTCGGTGCAGTACTTGCCGGTCAGCTCGACCTGCTTCCAGCGGTCGGAGGAGGCCAGCGGCGTGCCGGGGGAGGGGAGCACCTGGTCCAGACCCACGGGCGAGGCGCTGTAGTTGGTCTCGATGACGTCGGCGTTCTCGCGCTTGCCCTCGAAGCGGTGCCACTGCCAGAAGCCGAGGCCGATGCAGACGGCGGCGGCGAGGACGACGCCGAGCACGGCGCCCAGGGCGTCGCGGGTGCAGAGGCGACGCAGGATCTTCAGGGCCATTCTCATGCGGCGGTCGTGACCTCGGCGAGGGACGTCGGGGCCGTGGGGGCGGCCGGCGCGGCGGACAGGGACGACGCAGGCAGGGACGTCGCGGGCAGGGAATCGGTCGCGTACTGCATGAGCTGCACGAAGAGCACCGCGGTGCCGGCGGCGATCAGCAGTCCGACCACGGTCGCCACGATCGTCATGCCCAGGCGCAGGCGGGGCCGTGCGCGGCGCTCGGCCGGCTCCGGGAAGCCGTAGTCCTCGTGCTCGAGCTGGTTCTCCGACCAGATCCCGGGGTTCATGACGGTCACGGGGTAGCTGGGGATGCGGCGACGCACGCGGGAGCCGCTCGCGGGGACGTCCTCGGACAGGAGCAGAGGGCCGTCCTCGGCGCCCCCGGCCCGCGTCCGGTCCATCCAGACCCGCCAGCCGGCGGGGACCCGGCCCCAGCGGGGGTCGGGGCGCCACCCCTCCGGCGGGAGCCAGCCGTCCTCGGGCGGCTCCGGCCAGTGGGGTGGCGGATTGAAGGACGAGGTCACTTCTTGATGTCCCAGCTGTAGGTGTCGCTTCCGGAGTCCATGACGAGCTTGTTGCCGCCCGCGCGCTTCACCGCGAAGAGCATCGTCATGGAGTACTCGTCCCCTTCGGAGAACTCGTACGGGCTGTTGCCCTCGATCCCGGAGTTCTTGAGTGAGTAGGTGTTCGAGTCGGACTGGACCTTCCCGCCGTACGGGGTCTCCACGGAGTAGTCCCAGTTCGCCCAGTCCATCGTGCCCTCGGTGACCTCGAGATGGGTGGTCACCACGAGGTACGGGCCGTACTTCGCGTCATCGATCTCATACTTCGCGTCCAGGTCCTCGGCGTTCTTCCACTCCATGGACACCTGGACCTTGCCCTTGCCCTCGGGGCCGACGACGTCGATCTCCTTCGCCGACGGGTCGACGGTGGGCAGCACGGACGGGGTGACGGTGGGCTCGGCGTCCTCGCTCGCGGACTCGGACTGCGAGGGATCCTCGGAGGTCGCGTCCTGGCTGGTGGTCGCGCCGGCCGAGGGGCTCGGATCGTCCGAGCCGCCGAGCGCGCGGACCGCGAAGATGCCTGCGAGGACGACCACGATCGCGAGCACGACCAGCACGATGCAGCCGATCCACCAGAAGCGCGCGATGACGCCCTTCTTCGCGGGCTCCGCGGCGCTCGGCACCGTGGACCACTGGGCCTGCGGATCGCTCGCGGGGCCCGGATCCGGCGATCCGTAGGTTCCGGCCGACGCGGGCCCGTAGGCCGGCGACCCCTGGCCCTGAGCCGCGCCGCCCTGGTCGTACGCCGGCGCGGCCTGGGAGCCGTATCCCTGCTCGCCGTACCCCTGGGCCTCGTACCCCTGGCCCTGCTGACCCTGAGCGCCATAACCCTGAGCGCCGTAGCCCTGAGCCTGCTGGTCCTGACCGTAGCCCTGCGCGGGCGACGCCTGGCCGTATCCCTGCGTGTCCTGACCGTAGCCCTGCGCAGGTGATCCCTGGCCGTACCCCTGATCCGCCGGGTCCTGGGCGCCATAGGCCTGCGCCGCCGGGGAGGCCTGCCCGTCCTGGACGGCCTCCCCGTACGCGGGGGCGGCCGGCGGCTGCGGGCCTTCCGCGGCTCCCGACTGCTCGGTGGCGGGGGCCTGAGTCCCGGGCACAGAGGGCGCGAAGGGCTCTCCGGCGTCCGCCGGGGCCTGATCAGCCGCGTCGTTCTCGCGCTCGGCGCTCTCGTACGGCGCCGAGCTGGCGAGCGCGGCCGAGGTCTCCTCCTCGCTCGGACCCGTGTACACGGCGGTCTCGGGGGACGACGCGGCCTCGGGCTCCGTGCCCGCAGTCCTGTCGGCGCCCTGCTCCGGGGCAGCATCCTGCTCCGGTACGGCGCCCTGCTCCGGATCCGCGCCCCGCTCCGTCGAGAGGTCCGACGCGGACGACGTGCCCGAGACCCGCGTCGCGTCGTCGTCGAGCGCGGACTGCTCCGGGGCGTCCTCACCGGTCGGGGTCTGCGGCGCATCGTCGGCGACCCAGAAGTTCCAGCCCTCGGGAGCCGGCCCCCAGGCGGGGTCGGGCTGCCATCCCGGCGGCGGCGTCCAGCCCTCCTCGTCGATCGGCCAGTTCGGCGGGGGGTTGAAGCGGTAAGCCATCAGGGAGGAACCTTCCGGAAGGGATGCTGTACGTCCTGCCGGGACCGCGTGTGGCGGATCCCCGTGCACTGGTCCCTACGTATGCTAGAGCACCGGCCGTCCTCGGCCGCCCCGCGCATCCGCAGAGCATCCCAGCACAGCAAGGAGCACCACGCATGTCCCTCGAGAGCACGGAACCCCGCAGCGTCCTCATCACCGGCGGGAACCGCGGCATCGGCCGCGCGATCGCCGAGGAGTTCGTGCGCCGCGGAGACCGCGTGGCGATCACCTCGCGCTCGGGCCAGGAGGGCCCCGAGGGCACGCTCACCGTGACCGCGGACATCACCGACGGCGACTCGCTCGACGCCGCCGTGAAGCAGGCCGAGGCCGAGCACGGCCCCATCGAGGTGCTCGTGGCGAACGCCGGCATGACCGACGACCAGCTGCTGCTGCGCATGAGCGACGAGTCCTTCGAGAAGGTCATCGACACGAACCTCACGGGCTCCTTCCGCACCGTGAAGCGCGTCATCAAGTCGATGATGCGCAGGAAGAAGGGCCGCATCGTCCTCATCAGCTCCGTGGTCGCCCAGCTCGGCTCGCCGGGACAGGTGAACTACGCGGCGTCCAAGGCCGGCCTGCTGGGCATCGCCCGCTCGATCACGCGCGAGCTCGGTTCGCGCGGGATCACGGCGAACGTCGTCGCCCCCGGGTACATCGCGACCGACATGACCGACGCGCTGCCCGAGGACCTGCAGAAGAACTACCTCTCGCAGATCCCCGCCGGGCGCTTCGCCGAGCCCGCCGAGGTCGCCCGCGTGACCGCCTTCCTCGCGAGCGACGACGCGTCCTACATCTCCGGCGCCGTCGTGCCTGTCGACGGCGGCCTGGGCATGGGACACTGAGTCCCGCAGCGACCGTGCGTCCGGCGCCCCTGCGACCCCTGCCACCGGACACCCCAGACAGAAGGCGTGACTCGACCCGATGCCCTCCGACCCCGACAGTCGCCTGCTCCTGCTCATGCGCCACGGCAAAGCGGACAGCGCGCAGGATCCGGATCATGAGCGGGAGCTGACAGACCGCGGCCGCACGCAGGCCCGGATGACCGGCGAGTACCTCGAGTCGCAGGGCGTGCGGCCCACGCGCGTGCTCGTCTCCGACGCGGTCCGCACGCGGGAGACCTGGGAGTGCGTGCTCGCCTCGATGCCCGGCTTCGACGGCACCGTGGACTTCCTCCCGGAGATCTACGAGGGCGGGCCCGCGGAGGTGCTGGACCTCGTCCGCGCCACCGACGACGCCGAGCACGTGGTGATGGTCATCGGCCACGAGCCGACCATGGCCTCGCTCACGCACGGCCTGGCCGCGGAGGACTCCGACCCCGGATCCGTCGCCCAGACGAGGATCGGCCTTCCCACCGGCGCGCTCTGCGTGCTCTCTGGCAGCGTCCCGCACTGGTCGGACCTGGGGGAGGAGTCCCTCACGCTGCATACCGTCGTCCGCAGCTGAGGAGCCGGGAGCCGCACCGGACCGTTCAGGCGCGCTCGAGGACCCTCTCGAGGTGCGGCCACACGTCGAGCAGGCTCTCACCCTCCAGGTGCACGTCGGAGACCTCGACGAGGGCGGGCTTGCCCCGGAAGGCGATGCCGACGCCGGCGGCGCGCACCATGGGCGCGTCGTTCGCGCCGTCGCCGACGGCGACCGTCCGCTCGATCGGGACGCCGTGGCGGGCCGCGAGCTCCTCGAGGGTGCGGCGCTTGGTCTGCGCGTCGACGATCGGCCCGCTCACGCCTCCGGTGAGGCGGCCGTCGCGGATCTCGAAGCGGTTCGCGAGCACGTGGTCGATCCCGGCCGAGGCGGCGAGCTCGTCGATCGCCTCGTGGAATCCGCCGGAGACGAGCGCCGTCACCACGCCCGCCGCACGGCAGCGCTCCACCAGCTCGAGCGCGCCGGGGGTGGGCACGAGCGCGGCGCGGACCTCGGCGAGCACGCTCACGGGGAGCCCGGCGAGCGTCGCGACGCGCGCGTGCAGGGACTGGGTGAAGTCCATCTCGCCGCGCATCGCGCGCGCGGTGACCTCCTCGACCTGCGCGCGGGTGCCGGCGTGCTCGGCCACCAGCTCGATGACCTCCTGAGTGAGGAAGGTCGAGTCGACGTCGCTCACCAGCAGCGCCCGCGCGGGCACGTGCTGCTCAGGGCCCTGGTCAGCGGGGGCCGACGGGGTCGCGGGGTTCTCGGGGGACTCGTTCAACGCTCTCCTCGGTCTCGTCGGGCTCGGTGCCGTCGGCCGCTCCACGCGACCCCGGCCGGCGCTCGGCGCGGACCGTCAGGATCACGACGGGGTGATGACGACTCCCTTGCCGATCACGGTGAGACCGGACTCGGTGACGTGGAAGCCGCGGGCGCGGTCTTTCTCGGCGTCCAGCCCGATCTGCGTGCGGGGCGGGATCACCACATTCTTGTCGATGATCGCCCGGTGGACCTGGCAGTGCCTGCCCACCGAGACGCCGTCCATGAGCACCGAGTCGGAGACGCTCGACCACGAGTGCAGGCGCACCCCGGGGGAGAGCACCGAGTTCGAGACCTGGGCACCGGAGACGACCACCCCGGGCGAGACGATCGAGTCGACGGCCGAGCCCACGCGGCCCGGTCCGGCGTGCACGAACTTGGCCGGCGGCACGTTGCGCGTGCCCGCGAAGGTCGCCCACTTCTCGTTGTAGAGGTTGAAGACCGGGTGGATCGAGATGAGGTCCATGTGGGCCTCGTAGAAGGCGTCGAGCGTGCCGACGTCGCGCCAGTAGTCGCGGTCGCGGTCGGTCGAGCCGGGCACGTCGTTGCGGATGAAGTCGTAGACGCCCGCCTCGCCCTGGTCGACGAAGTAGGGGACGATGTCCCCGCCCATGTCATGGGCCGAATCGGGGTTCTCCGAGTCCTTGGTCACGGCCTCGACGAGCGCATCGGCCGTGAAGACGTAGTTGCCCATGGAGGCCAGGACCTGGCTGGGGTCGTCGGCGAGCCCGGCGGTCTCCTTCGGCTTCTCGACGAAGCGGGAGATGACCTCGGGCGAGGCCGGATCGGTCTCGATCACGCCGAACTGGTCCGACTCCTCGAGGGGCTGGCGGATCGCGGCGACGGTGCAGGCCTTCCCGGAGGCGATGTGGGCATCGACCATCTGCGAGAAGTCCATGCGGTACACGTGGTCCGCACCGACCACCACCACGTAGTCCGGCTTCTCCTCCTCGATGAGGTTCAGGGACTGGTAGATCGCGTCGGCGCTGCCGCGGTACCAGTGCTTGCCCATGCGCTGCTGGGCCGGCACCGGCGCCACGTAGTTCCCCAGCAGGGAGCTCATCCGCCAGGTCGAGGCGATGTGCTTGTCGAGCGAGTGCGACTTGTACTGGGTGAGCACGACGATGCGCAGGTACCCGGAGTTGACGATGTTGGACAGGGCGAAATCGATGAGCCGGTAGATGCCCCCGAACGGGACGGCCGGCTTCGCACGATCGAGGGTCAGCGGCATCAGCCGCTTGCCCTCGCCCCCGGCAAGAACGATGGCGAGCACGGTAGACATGAACCGAGCATAATGCCCATGTGGGGGCACTCACACACCGGACCGCCGATCGTCCCGTCGCCCCCGGTCGGGACGTCCCACGGACCACCGCGTCCTGCCGACCGACCCGCCCCGCAGACCATCGCCCCGCAGACCAGGAGGAGCCCATGCGCGTCGACCTGTTGACCAAGGAGTACCCGCCGGAGATCTACGGGGGAGCGGGCGTGCACGTCGCCGAGCTCACCCGGGTGCTGCGCGAGCACGTCGAGGTCCAGGTGCGCTGCTTCGGCGCGCCGCGCGAGGAGGCGGACACCACCGCCTACGAGGCGCCCGCGGACCTCGAGGGAGCGAACTCGGCGCTGCGCACGATGGGCACGGACCTGCCGATGGCCTCGGACTGCGCGGGCACGGACCTCGTGCACTCCCACACCTGGTACGCGAACTTCGCGGGCCACCTCGCCTCCCTGCTCCACGGCGTGCCCCACGTGCTGAGCGCCCACTCGCTCGAGCCGCTGCGCCCGTGGAAGGCCGAGCAGCTGGGCGGCGGCTACGCGCTGAGCTCCTTCGTCGAGCGCACGGCCTACGAGGGCGCCGCCGGCATCATCGCGGTCTCCGCCGGCATGCGTGCGGACATCCTCCGCTCCTACCCCGGCGTTGATCCCGCGAAGGTCCACGTCGTGCACAACGGCATCGACATCGACACCTGGCAGCCGAATCCCTCGACGGACGCCCTGAGCTCCCGAGGGATCGACCCCGAGGCGCCGACGATCGTGTTCGTGGGCCGGATCACCCGCCAGAAGGGCCTGCCGTACTTCCTGCGCGCGGTGCGCGAGCTGCCGCCGGAGGCCCAGGTCGTGCTGTGCGCGGGGGCTCCGGACACCCCGGAGATCGCCGCCGAGGTCGACTCCCTGGTCTCCGAGCTGCAGTCCACCCGCGAGGGCGTGCACCTGATCTCCGAGATGCTCCCGCGCGACGAGCTCACCCAGATCCTCAGCCACGCGACGACCTTCGTGTGCCCGAGCATCTACGAGCCGCTGGGCATCGTGAACCTCGAGGCGATGGCCTGCGGGATCCCGGTGGTCGCGAGCGCGACGGGCGGCATCCCCGAGGTCGTGGTCGACGGGGAGACCGGATACCTGGTGCCCCTCGAGCAGGTGCAGGACGGCACCGGCACGCCGCTCGACCCCGAGCGCTTCGTCGCCGACCTCGCGGCCACCCTCACCCGCATGATCGGCGACCCCGAGCGCGCCCGTGAGATGGGCGCGGCCTCGCGCCGCCGCGCGGCGGAGCACTTCTCCTGGACCGCGATCGCCGAGCGCACCCTCGAGGTCTACGAGACGGTGCTGCGGGAGCACGCGGCGCGGAGCTGACCCGCCGTCCCGCCGTCCCCGACGTGCCCGTCGTCTCCGTCGGGCGGCGGCTCAGCCGAGCTCGTCGGCGATCACGAGGCCGACGGTCTCCGTGAGCGCCTCGCGGGCCCCGTCGCGCAGATCGCGCAGCACCTCGCGGCGCTCGGACTCCTCGCCGAGGCCGCGGGCGAGCACGGAACCGGTCTCGAGCTCCTGATCGGCCAGCAGCAGGGTGCGCGCGGCGAGCGTCAGCAGGTGTTCGGCCGCGGGGCCGACGTGCCGCGGCAGGGGCACGGAGGTCCAGGTCGCCGGCAGCGCCTGCAGCGCGATCGCCTCCTCGGGGACGAGGTCGAGCTCGACCGTGCCCGAGGCCGCGCGCTGCAGGGACCGCAGGAACTGGTCGCGCGCCCCGCCGGCGCTCGGCACCGGTGCCGGGGCGCCCCCGCGCGCGGGGATCCGCCGCCAGGAGACGAGGGTCCCGCGCGTGCCGTCCGGTCCGAGCGCATCGGTGAGCGGCACGAGCGTGTGGTCGGCCATCCCGGCCGCGCTCACCACGATCGCCTGCTCCGCCTCGAGGGCGGAGGCGACGGCCTCGGGAGGGCCGACGAGCCCCGCGATCCGCCCGGCGACCGGGAGCACGAGATGGACCTGGGCGAGCGGCAGGCGGCGCAGGGACGTCATCCAGTCGAAGAGGTCCTCGCCGCCCCCGGTGGTCTGCCGGTGCCCGCTGCCCTGGGAGAGCACCGCGGCGTCGTCGGGGCCGATGTCCCCGCGCAGGTAGGCGGCGCTCCACAGCACGAGCGCCGCGGCGCGCGGCAGGGCGAGGGCGTCGGGATCGGGGCGCGCGCCGGTCTCGTCGTGCTCGGGCAGGGAGCTCATGACGCGGACTCCCCGACGGGCACGAACCGCGCGCCCGCTCCCGCCACGTCGACCGCCTCGAGCCGGACGCGCAGGGATCCGCCGAGCTCGCCGTCGGCCTCGACCCAGGCCGTGACGGGCGGATCCAGCAGCTGCACCTCGACGCGGGCCGGGGACATCCCACCGTCCTTCTTCGCGTCGGCCTTCTTCTCGCCCCCGCGGCGGTCGATGATCGTCCCCTCGAAGGTCTCGCCGACGAGCCCGGCGAGAGCCGTGCGCTCGACGAGGTCCAGGGCACGGCGCTCGAGGCTTCCCGCGACCGACCCCGTGGTCTGCATGATCTCGGGGAGCAGGGGGAGCGCCGCCGCGAGCGCGGGCGGCACCTGCTCGCCGCGCGCATGGTGCAGGCAGGTCAGCAGCACGAAGCGGTCGACGAGCCGGCGCAGGGGCGCGGTCGCGTGGGCATAGGGCGCGCCGAGCGCCGCCTGCTCGGTGTCCTCCGGGAGCTCGCCGGCATGGGTGAAGGCCGCGTAGGCGGCGCCGCGGAACAGCGACGCGGCCTGGTTGAGCAGGGCGAGATGGCGGGGATCGTGCCAGTCGAGCGTGCGCAGGAAGGCGCCGTAGTCGAGGTCCTCGGACCAGGGCACGCCGAGCGCCGCGGCCTGCCGGCGGAAGCGCCCGACGTTCTCCTCGGGGGCGGGCGGCATCGTGCGCAGGATGCCCGCGCCCCCGCGGATCATGAGATCGGCCGCGGCCATGCCCGTCATCAGCGAGATCTGCGCGTTCGCGTCCTCGATGGGCAGGATGCTGCGCCAGGCGAGGCGCACGCGGTCCCCGTCGGCCTCGACGTCCTGCTCGGGGATGTTCAGGCTCGCGCCGCCGCGCTCGGCCTCCTTCCGGGTGCGCAGGGCGCCGATCTCCTGCAGCAGGAGCATCATCGGGTGGCCGTCCCCGGCGTCGATCCCGTCCTGCACGGCCTCGTAGGCGAGCTTCTCGCGCGAGCGGACGACCGCCCGGCCCAGCGACGTCCCCGTGACCGTGCCGCTGCCGTCCAGGCGCAGGTCCCACACGAACGCGGGGGCCGCCTGGTCGGGGAGCAGCGAGGCGGCGCCCTCGGAGATCGTCGTCGGATGCAGGGGGATCCTGCGGTCGGGGAGGTAGACGGTCTCGCCGCGACGGCGGGCCTCGGCGTCGAGCACGGAGTCCAGGGCGACGAACAGGGGGACGTCGGCGATCGCGTAGCGCACCCGATAGCCGTCCGCCGTGCGCTCGAGGTGCATGGCCTGGTCGAGATCGGTCGAGGACGCCGGGTCGAGCGTCACGAAGGGGACGTCGGTCGCGTCCTCGTGGGCGTCGGCGCCCTCGCGCCAGGCGCCGGCGGCCGCCTCGGCCGCCGCGAGCACCTCGGCGGGGAACTCGACGCTCGGCGCGCCGTCGGCCGCGGCGTCGGCGAGCAGCGCGTCGATCGCGGCCGCGATCTCCGAGGCGGCGACGGAGCCCTTCGGGGCGCGCAGGGACACGGGACGGTGGGGCACGGCGGCCTCCTGTTTCGCAGGGCCGGGATCGGGCCCGGTCAGTCTACGAGCGCCCGCCCTCCTCGGCGACGACGTGCTGGGCGTCCTCCGGCTCGATCTCGTCGGCCGAGACGAAGGGGATCCGGCCCGAGAGCACCTCGGTGACGCGCTCGCGGTCGATCGTCCGGGTGAGCGTGCCGATCACGACGGTCGCGATCGCGTTGCCCGCGAAGTTCGTGATCGCACGCGCCTCGGACATGAAGCGGTCGATGCCCACGATCACCGCGACGCCCGGCACCAGGTCCGCCCGGTGCGCCGCGAGGCCGCCCGCGAGCGTCGCGAGGCCGGCCCCCGAGACGCCGGCGGCGCCCTTCGAGGCGATGATCATGAACACCAGCAGGCCGATCTGCTGGGGGATCGTCATCGGCATCTTCATGGCGTCGGCCACGAAGATCGACGCCATGGTCAGGTAGATCGCGGTGCCGTCGAGGTTGAAGGAGTAGCCGGTGGGCACGACGATGCCGACGGTCGACTTCTTCACGCCCATGTGCTCCATCTTCGCCATCAGCGTGGGCAGCGCGGACTCCGAGGAGCTCGTCGCGATGATGAGGATGAACTCCTGGACCAGGTACTTCAGCAGGGAGAACACGTTCACGCGCGTGACGGCGAACAGCACGAGGCCGAGGATGCCGACCACGAAGATGATGCAGGTGATGTAGAAGCCGATCATGAGCTTCACGAGCTCCCACACGGCGCCCACGCCCGAGGAGCCGACCACGGCCGACATCGCGCCGAACGCGCCGATGGGGGCGAGCCACAGGATCATCATCAGCACGCGGAAGACGACGCGGCGCGCGATCTCGACGGCCTCGAGGGCGACCTCGGCGGTACGTCCGCCCACGCCCTGGATGCCGAAGCCCACCAGGAGGGCCACGAGCAGCGCCTGCAGCACGGACCCGTCGGTCAGGGAGCTGACGAGGGTCTCGGGGATGATCGAGGCGATGAAGTCGGTGAGCCCGCCGGCCTCCTCGGCGTCCTTCACGTACTTGCTGACGTCGCCGTCCGTGGGGATCGTGAGGCCCTGGCCGGGCTGCAGGATGTTGCCGACGACCAGGCCGATCGCGAGCGCGAACGTGGACATGACGAGGAAGTAGACGAGGGCGAGCACGCCGATGCGGCCGACGGTCGCCGCGCTGCGCACCGAGCCGATGCCCAGCACGATCGTGCAGAAGATGATCGGCGCGATCATCATCTTGATGAGGGAGACGAACAGGTCGCCGAGGATCTTGAAGGAAGCGGCGGTGTCCGGGGCGACGAGGCCGAAGCCGATGCCGGCGAGCACCGCGATGATCACGGCGACGTACAGGATGTGCGGGCTGACCCGTCGGCGCTTCGGCGCCGACTGCTCCGTGCCGGGCATAGGCGACGAGGGGTCGGCGGCAGGATCGGGATGTGCCATGGGGCGCTCCTTCGCGTCGAGGGCTGTGGGGACGGGGGAGTGAGGAGGGACGGGGCGGTCGGCGCCGTGCACCGCGTCCGCGACCCCGGGCACCCTACCGTCCCCCTCGTCGGCGGGAGGCCGTTCTCCGCAACTCGGGCAGACGGCGGGGACAGTCCGAGCTCGGGCCGATCCCGGGCCGGGTCGCTGCACGGGAGGCCGCCCGGGAGCCGATAGGCTTCGGGTCATGTCCGAGGCTGCAGCACTCATCGATGTCGTCGTCCGCCGTGCCGGGAGGAACCTCCTGGACGGGCTCACCGTCAGCATCGGGGAGGGCGAGCGCTGGGTGGTGCTGGGCCCCAACGGGGCCGGCAAGTCGACGATGATCCGCCTGCTCGCCTCCCGCATGCACCCCACCTCCGGCACGGTCGAGCTGCTCGCCGAGCGCCTCGGCCGGATCGACGTCTTCGAGCTGCGCCCCCTCATCGGGCTCGCGAGCCAGGAGCTCGCCGACACCGTCCCGGGGCACGAGAAGGTGCTCGACGTGGTGGTGACCGCCGGCTACGGGGTCGTCGGCCGCTGGCGCGAGGAGTACGAGGACCTCGACCTCGACCGCGCCCGCACCCTGCTCGACGCCTTCGGCGTCCTCGCCCTCGAGGACCGAGCCTTCGGCACACTCTCCACCGGCGAGCGCAAGCGCGTGCTCTCCGCGCGCGCCCTGATGACCGACCCCGAGCTGCTGCTCCTGGACGAGCCCGCGTCGGGCCTGGACCTCGGCGGACGGGAGGAGCTCGTGCGCAACCTCGCCCGCCTCGCGATGGATCCCGCGACCCCGGTGACCGTGCTGGTCACCCACCACGTCGAGGAGATCCCCCCGGGCTATACGCATGCCCTGCTGCTGCGCGACGGGAAGGCGGTCGCCGCCGGCCCGATCGAGGAGACCCTGACCTCTCAGAACCTCACGCGCACCTTCGGGCTGCCGCTGGTCGTCGAGCGCCACGGCGAGCGCTTCAGCGCCCGCTCCGTGCAGCTGGACTGAGATGGCGGCACCGACCCCGGAGACCCCGACCGGGACGCCTGCGCACTCCGACTCGCAGCTCGTGACGATCACGGCGCTCGAGGACCCGCGGCTCGACGACTACCTGCGCATGACCGATGTGCGCCTGCGCTCGCACCTGGAGGTCGAGCGCGGCCTGTTCATGGCCGAGAGCTTCCACGTGATCGAACGGGCGATGGATGCCGGCTGCGTCCCGCGCTCCTTCCTCATGTCCCCGAAGTGGGTCGAGCACTTCGCGCCCCTGTTCGCGCGTTTCCCCGAGGTCCCTGTGTTCGTCGGGGAGGAGGGGCTCCTCGAGTCCCTCACCGGCTTCCACCTCCACCGCGGTGCGCTCGCGGCCATGCAGCGACCCGTGCTGCCCTCGGCCGCAGAGCTGCTGAGCACCGCACGCACCGTCGCGGTGCTCGAGAACATCGTCGATCACACGAACGTCGGCGCCATGTTCCGCTCGGCCGCCGCCCTCGACGTCGACGCCGTGCTCGTCACCCCGCGCTGCGCGGACCCCCTGTACCGCCGCTCGATCCGCGTCTCGATGGGCACCGTCTTCCAGGTCCCGTGGACGCGGTTCGGCGCCTGGCCGCACGCCCCGCATCCTCCCGGCGAGGACGCGACCCACGACGGCATGGACCTGCTGCACGACGCCGGCTTCGACGTGCTCGCCCTGGCCCTCACCGAGCATGCCACGGCGCTGGACGAGGTCGACCTGGGGGCCGGGCGGAAGGTCGCGCTCGTCCTGGGCGCCGAGGGCCACGGCCTCGAGCCGTCCACGCTGAAGGCGGTCGACGAGCACGTCGTCATCCCCATGAGCGGCGAGGTCGACTCGCTGAACGTCGCCGCCGCGAGCGCCGTCGTCTTCTGGCAGCGTCGGGCGGCGGTCAGGGCGGGCTGAGCCGCCCTGCCCCGTCCCGCCTCGTCCCGGGACCGCGAGGGCGAAGACTCCGTCTCGGGCCGACGGGCCGATCGCGCGCCCGACAGCCAGATCGCAGGTCACCCCACGCGGCGCGCGAGCAGGCTGAAGCTGTTGGGAAGGCGCCCGTCCCAGGCTGCCGCCGGCTCCGCGCCGTCGGGCCGCCAGAACGGCTCGGGATGCTCCTCGAACCGCTCGAGGTCGAACCCTCCGCGCACGAGGGTCATCACCGTCTCCGCGAGCGTGCGCTGATGCTCGGTCGCCCCGCGGCCGGGGAACGTGTCGTTGACGTGACGGGACGCGAAGTAGCCGCGGTCCTCGCGCACACGCGGGGCGTCGGGATCCCAGGTCCACAGCGGCACGAGCGGGTGCGCCTCGTGGATGAAGAGCCGGCCGCCGGGTCGCAGCAGCCGGTGCATCTCCGCCGTCCAGGCGCCGAGGTCCTCGATCCAGATCAGCGCCCCCTTGCCGGTGTACACGAGGTCGGCCGACGCGGTCCCGAGGCCCGTCTGCGGAAGCTCCGCGACGATGTAGCGGGCGGGGACGCCCAGCTCGTCGGCACGGCGCTGCGCCGCCTCGACCGCCGTCGGCGAGTAGTCCACGCCCCGCACCGAGGCGGCACCGAGGCGCAGCAGTGCATGATCGTCGATGCCGTGGCCGCTCTGCGGGTGGATCACCTCGGCATGCTCGACGAGGCCGTCGAGCAGGCGCTCCTCGCACGCGAGCAGTCGCGCGGTGCGCGCTTCGGCGAGCAGGCTCCCGTACTCGCGCACGTGCTTGCGGGAGGCCTCGTCCCACGCGCGCCGGGTCTCCTCATGGGTGTCCATGGGATGAGGCAAGCACTCGCCGCACTCACTGTCCAGGAGTTTCGACGACCGCGTCCTGCTCCTGCTCCGCGCCCCGCTGTGATTCCCTCCCCATCCAGGCTCCGCTGCGCAGGTTCAGAACAGCAGCCGCGACGCCGCCTGGCGCGGGGAGACCCGGACGCCGTGCAGCCCGAGGGTCTCCTGCGCACGCTCGGGTCCGTCGCACACGCGCGCGCCGGGGGAGTAGGCCGCCCGCTCGAGCTCGAAGAAGTCCCGCGCTCCTCCGTCGGCCCGGTCGCCGACCCGGGCGTCGGCCCGGTCGTCCGCCCGGTCGTCCGCCTCCTCTCGCGCGAGGAACGCGGGCAGCACATCGGGGTGCGGATGCTGCTCCCCGGGCGCGGCACCGGGCCGACGATCGGGGAGGATCCGATGCTGCACGAGATCGAAGGCGTTGATGTCGAGCGATGCGGCGAGCTCCGCGAGGTCGTCCCTGGCGATCTCGGCGCCGAGTCCGGTGAGATTCGCATGGAAGGCCTGACCTGCGGCGCACGCCTCGACGTCGGTGTACTTCCAGATGGGGATGCCCTCCCCGCCGTCGTCGTCCACGGGATACCGTCGCAGCGCCTCCTGCACGAAGGCCGCGATCCGCGGCACCGGCGGTACGGGTGTGCCGGTCTCGCCCCAGGCGTGGTCCGTGGCGAAGATGTGCTGGTTCAGGGCGGCGCAGGCGTCGATGGGGTCAGTGGGTGTCGGTCCGAGCCAGAATCCGAGTCGATAGAGCATGCGGCAAGCATGGCCCCACGCTTTCCGCTCCCTTCCCGGTCATCCACACCGTCGTTCCTCCACAATGATCGGCGCTGGTCAGGGTATGGGAGCGGGTGGTCGTCTCAGAAGGCGATCTGCAGCTTCACGTCCGTCGGCCGTCCCTCGAGGAAGCGCTCGAAGGCCTTCTCCGAGTCCTCGAACGCGAAGGTCTCGGTGACGAAGCGGCCCAGGTCAACGGCCTCGCTCGCAGCGAGATCGATCGCCTCCCGGTGCACGTTGGCATAGCGGAAGATCGTCTCGATCGAGATCCCTCGGCTCTGCGCCGTCGCGACGTCGAAGGCCACGGGCTCGACGGGCATGCCCACGAGCACCACGCGCCCGCCCGGCGCCGGGATCGTCCACAGGCTCCCGTAGGCGGGTGCGGCGCCCGAGGCCTCGATCACGACCTGCGGACCCCATCCCGACGTCTCCTCGCGCACCCGCTCACCGAGATCCTCCTGGGCGGCGTCGACCGAGATGATGCCCGCGAGGCCGTCGAGCAGTCCGAGCTTCGCGCTCTGCACATCGCTGATGAAGACGCGGCTCGCTCCTCCGGCGCGCGCGGCCAGCGCGGTCATGATGCCGATCGTCCCGCTGCCGACGACGGCGACGACGTCCCCGGGGGAGATCTGCGACTTCGTCGCGGCGAACATGCCGACGGCGAAGGGCTCGATGAGTGCGCCCTCGGCGAAGCTCAGGGCGTCGGGCAGGCGGTAGGTGAAGGCGGCGGGGTGGACGACCTCCTCGGCGAGGCAGCCGTCGACCGGCGGGGTCGCCCAGAAGCGCACGGCCGGGTCGACGTTGTAGCGGCCCTCGAGCGTCGCCCGCGAAGCGGGATCGGGGATGCCCGGCTCCATCGCGACGCGGTCGCCGACGGACAGTCCGGTGACGCCCTCGCCGACCTCGACGATCGTCCCCGCGCCCTCATGGCCGAGGATCATCGGCGCCTCGACGACGAACGGACCGATGCGGCCCTCGGTCCAGTAGTGGACGTCGGAGGCGCAGATGCCGACCGTGTGCATCGCGATCCGGACCTCGCCGGGGCCCGGGGCGCCGGGGGAGGGGACGTCCTCGATCCCCATCCGGCCCTTCTCCTGCAGCACCAGTGCACGCATGTCTCGCTCCTCCTCAGGATGGCTCCGAGCAGGCTACGGGGCAGGCCGGTACGAGGACAGTGCCGTTCGAGCGGCGGATTCGGGGGCGGGCAGGTCACGCACTGCGCGTGTCGGGGAGCCGATCGTCGTCGTGCCCGTCGTCGTCGCGGATCCGCGCGGCACGTCGGCGGTCACGCTCCCAACGCAGGTCCTCGATCCGGTGGATCGGCGGCAGCGGGGCTGCATCCCCGTCGAACGGATCGTCCTCGGGTGCGGTGATGGCCGACGGGATCGCGCCGGGCGCCGCGGGTGCCGCGCGCGCGGCACTGGACTCGGCGTGGGGCGGCGCCCCGGGAATCGCGTCGGGCATCGCGTCGGATGGGGTGCCCGGCGGCAGACCTGTCAGCGGGCTCGGGGAGACCGTGGCGGTGCGCCCGAGCTTCGATCTCCAGTGCACGCGATGCGGATCCGTCTCCTCGCCGACCCGCTCGGCGGTCCCGAGGAGCTCCTTGGTGCTGTTGCAGTAGGCGCACAGTCCCTGGCCGTCGTCCGCGCTGGTCGCGCCGCCCTGTGCATGTGGCTCGATGTGGTCGATCTGGCGGATGGCCGACGAGCAGTACGGTCCCGCGCAGCGGAAGTCGCGCAGCCGGACGAGGTATCCGAGCCGGGCAGGGAACGCGCGGGCGCGCGATTCCATGGCGATGAGCTCGCCGGAGGCGGGGTGGGTGAACAAGCGACGCAGGGTCAGCCGGGACTCCTCGTCGAAGAGCTCGGTCACAGGGGCCTCAGCGGCCTGCCGCGGGAGCAGGCCCTCGTCGCTCAGGGGGCTGTGGTCATCCTGCGCGGGCGCGTCCTCAGCCTGCTGCGCATCCTGCCCGGGCGCACTCGGCGCGGCATCGGGCACGGAACGGGGGAGTCGCTGGACGATCTCGTCGCGGACGGCTCGCGGCGGCACCGCTCCGTATCCCTCGATCATCGCCGGGTCGCCGTGATCCGGGGTGATCAGGGTGCGCTCGGTGATGACGACGCCGACCTCCAGGTGCACGGGGTCCATCTGCTCATCGCGTCCCAGCAGCGTGTCGGAGAAGAGATCCGCCATGATCTGCGCGTGGGTGCGCTCGTCACCCTGGGCCTTGAGCGACTGCGCCTCGACGGTGAGCCTGCGATGGATCGCGGCGGAGTCGAGCGCCGAGAGGTGCGCGTGGACGTGCCCCATGCCGTGGGCTCCCGGCGTGACCGTCACGCCGCGCTGCATGCGCGCACGCAGGTGCCGCCCGTCCTCACCCCGCGGATCGAGCTGCTGGGCGAGGGCGGAGACCTCCCGGCTCCACTGCGCGGGCGAGGCACCGTCGAGATCGGGCTCGCGCGCGGCGATGATCTGATCCACCTCCCGGCGCTGCTCCGGTTCGAGCGGGCCGCTGCTGCGCCCGATCGCATGGGCGGCGTCGACCCCGATGCGCCCGTCGGCCAGGGCCTCGAACATGCGCGGCATGTCCCGCACGAGCCGCTTCCCCGAGTTCAGCCGGGCGGAGGCGAGGGCGGGGGAGATCCGGGAGGCCATCCGGATCTCGCCGGCGGTCCGCCGTCCGTGATCGCGCTCGGCGACGCCGTGTGCGGTGTCCTCCTCGCGCAGGCGCTCGTCCAGGGCGGTGGTCACACGGATCTCGAGGGCACCGAGAGCGGAGCGCAGCTGTTCGAAGGCGGCGAGGGTGTCCGAGAGCTCGAACGCGGTGAGATCGGCATCCGCGGGACCGAAGGGCCCCTCCGGATCCTTCGCGAGCTGCCCCAGGGCGCGGGCGATGTCGGAGATCTCCAGACCGCTTCCGGGGGACGCGTCGACAGCGACCATCTCGCACACGTGCTCCGACCCCGCGGAGGCGTCGCGCAGCACGAGCTGACGGGCGCGGCCAGGGGTGCGGCGGGGGTCCTCCCCACCGCCGTCCCTCATCGGCATACACCGCATCGTGCCCGAAATGTCCATGTCCCCATGCAACACCATCGACCTCTCGGGCACCAGTGGTCGAACGCATGTTCTAGTGTGATATGCATCACGACATGGACCCATCGCCCCAGTTCGGATGTCGGTCCGACGCCCCAGGCTTCTCTGTGACCCCGCACCGGGAGGCTCTCCCGGTCGCCGCGGCCGCTCCGACACGGCGCGCGAGGGCGTACTATTCGAACGCGTGTTCGATGTCGGATGACGGCAGGACCGGAGGAGGTGGAGCATGAGCACGCATCTGCAGATGCACGAGGCGCCGAGGCAGGGGAAGGCATCGGCGCCGGACGAGGAGAGGAGGGCGCCGGGAAGAACGGCGAGAGGCGCGAGAGGAAGCCGGGAGGAGCGGCTCGCCCGCGCCCGCGCCGCACTCGGCGTCGCCGAGCGCACCACCGCGCGCCATGGCGGGAGGATCGACCGCACCGCGTTCTCCTCCGGCGGGCCGACGAGGCTCGGCGGGAACACGGATATCAGCGGAACGACGGATACCGGCGGCACGCCGGACCTCGGCGGGCCGACGGGGATCGTCGGCTCCGTCGGCCCCGGGGGAGCGTCCTCCGTCGGCCCCGGGGGAGAGTCCCGTCGGACCCCGACGGCCGGCGCAGACGCGGGAACCGCGGGGATGCAGGCGGCCGACGATCACAGCCGCGCGCCCCTGCCCCCGCCGCTCGCCCCGCTCACCCCCTACGGATCCCTGCGCGCGGGGAGCACGGTCGCGATCGACGGCTCCTGCTCGGTCTCCCTGATGCTCGCGATGGCCGCAGCGGCGGCGGGGGAGGACGGCTGGTGCGCGCTCGCGGGCATGCCCGACCTCGGCCTGCGCGCCGCACGCGACGCCGGGCTCGACCTCGAGCGCCTCGCGATCGCCCCGGCCACAGCCGTCGAGGGGATGCCCCAGCTGCCGCAGGTGCTGTCTGCGCTCGTGGACGGGGTCGGCGTGCTCGTGCTCGGTCCTCGGCTGCGACTGACGGCCTCCCTCTGGCGAAGCCTGACCGATCGGGCGCGCGCGCAGGACACCCTGGTCCTCGCCGCCGCGCCCGTCGCCCGTGCCGACCTGCATCTGCGGGCCGAGGCGGAGTCGTGGGAAGGGCTGGGACGGGGCACCGGCCGTCTGCGTCGGCGCACCCTGCGCGTGAGCGCTGCCGGACGCGGGATCCCCGAGGGCCGCGCCGTGGACGTGGTGCTGCCCGAGGTGCACGGCCTGCTCGCCGCGGCCCCTGCGCCCGACCGGGCCGCTCAGGACTTGGCCGCGCCCGACCGGGCCGCTCCGGACCAGGTCGTTCCCGCACCGCTGCGGGTGATCCGGAGGGCGGGATGAACGGAAGGGAGCTCCTGCTGCCCGGGTTCCCGAGCTCCGAGCAGGCCGGCGGGATGGAGCACGCCGGCGGGATGGAGGAGGCCGGCGGGGTGGAGCACGCCGGCTCCCCGCCCGCGACGCGCATCGCGGCCGTCGTCGTCCCCGCCTGGCCGCTCCTCGCCGCCCGGGAGAAGCTCGCCCGGCCGGGAAGAGCAGGAGAGACGGGAAGAGCGGGAGGAGGACGAGAGGAGAGGGCGGAGCACGCCGACGCGGAGAACGCAGCTGCCCCCGTCGTGGTCATGGACCGCCATCGGGTCTCCCATGCCGATGCCGCCGCCCTCGAGGTCGGCGTCGGGATCGGGATGCGCCGCCGCGCCGCGCAGGCCGCATGTCCCGAGGCCGTCGTCGTCGAGGCCGATGTCGAGCACGAGAGCGCCCTGTTCGAGCTGGTCGCGGCCGCCGTGGACACCGTCGCCGCGGGCGTGGACGTGCTGCGGCCGGGAGTGCTGCTGATGTCCGCGCGCGGCCCCTCCCGCCACCGCGGCGGGGAGGAGGCCCTCGCCGAGGCGGTCGTCGACGCGGTCGCCGAGCTCACCGGCTGGGACGCCGTCGTCGGCATCGCCGACGGCCCCTTCGCCGCGCTCCTGGCCGCGCGCTCGGGCAGGATCGTGCGCCCCGGACGCAGCCGCGACTATCTGGAGCCGCATGCGATCGCAGCCCTGCGCGACGCGCCCGTCGGCCCC
Organism: Brachybacterium sp. ACRRE; assembly: GCF_022346485.1. Lineage (NCBI taxonomy): Bacteria > Bacillati > Actinomycetota > Actinomycetes > Micrococcales > Dermabacteraceae > Brachybacterium > Brachybacterium sp. ACRRE. Next base: position 69,720 of record NZ_JAKRMO010000015.1, read on the forward strand.
GGATGGGGACACCGCGACCAGCCCGCGGCAGACGCCGACCGCACCCGCCGCGTGGACCTCGCCGAGGTCATCGACCTGCTCGAGCGCCTGGGCATCCGCACCCTCGGGGACTTCGCGGACCTTCCCGCGACCTCGGTCGCCGCACGCTTCGGGCCCGACGTCGCCCAGCTGCACCTGCTCGCGCGCGGGGGCGAGCCCACCCCGCCCCAGGCGCACCATCCCACGCAGCCCCTCGAGGTCGCGCGCACCCTGGACCCGCCGCTCGTGCGCGTGGACCAGGCGGCCTTCGCGGCCCGGCCGATGGCCGAGGAGCTGCACGGCATGCTCGTCGCGCGCGGACTGATCTGCACGCGTCTGCGGATCCTCGCGCTCACCGCCTCGGGCGAGGAGATGGAGCGCACCTGGCGCCACGACGGCGCCCTGTCCCCGGCCGACGTCGTGGACCGCATCCGCTGGCAGTGCGACGGCTGGATCACCCGGGCGCGACTGCGCGGCGAGCAGACCGGGCAGATCACGCGGCTCGCCCTCCAGCCCGTGCAGCTGCTCCCCGCGGGCGAGGGCGCGCCGGCGCTGTGGGGGAGCGCGGGAGAGGCCGCGCAGCGGGCCGGCCGCGCCTTCGCCCGCGCCCAGGGCCTCGCGGGGGAGGAGGCGGTGCTCGTCCCCGTCGAGGTCGGGGGCCGTCTGCTCGCCGAGCAGGTGGCGCTGGTGCCCTGGCGCAGCGAGCGGCCGACGGCGCGGCCCGGGCCGTGGCCGGGGTCGATGCCGCGCCCGCTGCCGTCGGTCGTGCTGCGCACCCCGCCGCTCGTGGTGCTGCGGGACGCGGAGGGCGCGGAGGTCGTGGTCACCGCCCGCGCCCTGCTGAGCGCCCCGCCCGCGGTCCTCGAGGTGCCGCGGGCGGGGAGCGCGGGGGCCGACGGGATCGAGGCGCTCGTGAGCCACGGCGTCGCCGCGGGCAGGGCCCACCGCGTGCTCGCCCACGGGGCGCCCACGGTCCTCGACGAGCGCTGGTGGCGGCCCGACGGTCGGCGCGCCGCCCGCCTCGCCGTCGTCATCGAGCCCGGGCACGCCCTCGTGCTGCTCAGCCGCGAGGGCGCCTGGACCGTGGAGGGGATCCATGACTAGGGGATCCACGACGAGGAGATCCATGACGAGGAGATCCGTGGCGGAGGAGTCCCGATGAGCCGCTGGTTCCTGGGTCCGCCCTCCTGGAACGACCTCGAGGCGCTGCTCTCGGACCGCCCCGTGCCGTCCGAGCGCGCGCTGCCGCCGCAGCATGCGCCGGCGGGGGAGCCGGGGGAGGGGGAGCCCGGCCCGTCGGCCCCGTCGACCGATGGCGGCCCCCGCACCGACATCGCCTATGCCGAGCTGCACGCGCACTCGCACTTCAGCTTCCTCGACGGCGCCTCGAGCCCCGAGGACATGGTCGACGAGGCCGCGCGGCTCGGGCTGCGCGCGCTCGCCCTCGTCGACCACGACGGGCTGCCCGGTGCGGTCCGCTTCTCGCGCGCCGCGCGCGAGGCGGGCCTCGCGACCGTGCTCGGCGCCGAGCTGACCCTGGGCAGCGAGCCCGGCAGCGAGCGCGCGAGCAGCACCCCCGTGCTCTCGCCCGAGCGCACCGGCGTCCCCGACCCCGAGGGCGAGCACCTGCTGGTCCTGGTGCGCGACGAGCAGGGGTACCGCGCGCTGTCGGCCGCGATCGCGCGCGCCCACCTCGACAGCAGGAAGAAGGCCACGCCCCGCTACCGCCTCGCCGAGCTCTCCCGGATCGCCCGCGAGGGGCACTGGCTCGTGCTCACCGGCTGCCGCAAGGGAGCGGTGCTGCGGGCGGTGCGCCCGCTCGTGGCCGACGGCGATCGCGAGGGCGCGACCTGCGCGGCGCAGCGCGAGATCGCCCGGCTGCTCGAGCTGTACGGGCACGGGAACGTCGCCGTCGAGCTCATGGTCGGCGGGGACGAGCTCGACGACGAGATCCACGACGCCCTCGCCCAGGGCGCGCGCCTCGTGCGCGAGGAGACGGGTCTGGACGAGCTCACCCTGCCGCTCGTGGCGACCACGAACGCGCACTGCGCCCGCCCCGCGGACACGCGCCTCGTGGACGTCCACGCCGCCCTGCGCGCGGGCACGTCCCTCGCCGAGGCCGATGCTCACCTCCCCTCGCGGCCCGGTCACCTGCGCAGCGGCGAGGAGATGGCGCAGCTGCTCCCGCGCCATCCCGGTGCGGTCGCGGCCGCGGCGCGGATGGCCGAGGAGTGCGCGCTGGACCTGCAGCTGCTCGCTCCCGACCTGCCTCCCTTCCCCGTGCCCGCGGGGCACACCGAGGACAGCTGGCTGCGCGAGCTCGTGGAGCAGGGCGGGCGCGAGCGCTACGGCCCGCGGCCCGGGTCGGGCGGGACGGACAGGACGGGCAGGACGGGCGGGACGGGCAGGACGGGCGGGGCCGCCGCGGCCGACGCGCCGGCCGCGGAGGAGCGGGTCCCCGGGGCGTGGGCGCAGATCGACCGGGAGCTGCAGATCATCTCCGGCCTGCACTTCCCCGGCTACTTCCTCATCGTCCACGAGATCGTCGCCTTCTGCGAGGAGGAGGAGATCCTGTGCCAGGGCCGGGGCTCGGCCGCCAACAGCGCCGTCTGCTACGCGCTCGGGATCACGGCCGTCGAGCCCGTCGGCCATCACCTGCTCTTCGAGCGCTTCCTCGCGCCCGAGCGGGACGGGCCGCCGGACATCGATCTCGACATCGCCTCCGACCGCCGCGAGGAGGTCATCCAGCACGTCTACGAGCGCCACGGCCGCGAGTGCGCCGCGCAGGTCGCCAACGTCATCAGCTATCGGGCGAAGCTCGCGGTGCGCGATGCGGCCCGCGCGCTGGGCTACGACGTCGGCACGCAGGACGCGTGGTCCAAGCGGATCGAGCGCTCCTTCCGCTCCCTCGCGGATGCCGACATCCCCGCCGACGTCGTCGAGCTCGCCCACCGTCTGCGCGACGCCCCGCGCCACCTGGGCATCCACTCCGGCGGCATGGTGCTCGCCGACCGCCCGGTGATCGAGATCTGCCCCGTGCAGTGGGCGGCGATGGAGGACCGCAGCGTGCTGCAGTGGGACAAGGACGACTGCGCCGACGCGGGCCTGGTCAAGTTCGACCTGCTGGGCCTCGGGATGCTCACCGCGATCGACCACTGCCTGCGCCTCGTGGCCGAGCACCACGGGGAGCGCCACGGCCTGCGCACCCTCCCGCAGGAGGACCCCGCGGTCTACGACATGCTGTGCGCGGGCGACAGCGTGGGCGTCTTCCAGGTCGAGTCGCGCGCGCAGATCGCGACCCTGCCGCGGCTGCGTCCCGAGTGCTTCTACGACCTCGTCGTCGAGGTCGCCCTGATCCGTCCCGGCCCCATCCAGGGCGGCTCCGTGCACCCCTACATCCGCCGTCGGACGGGGGAGGAGGAGACCACCTACCTGCATCCGCTGCTCGAGAAGTCCCTGGGCCGCACCTACGGGGTGCCGCTGTTCCAGGAGCAGCTCATGCAGATGGCGGTCGACGTCGCCGACTTCACCCCGGCGCTCGCGGACCAGCTGCGCCGCGCCATGGGCTCCAAGCGGTCCACGGAGAAGATGCTCGCGCTCTCGGACCAGCTGTTCGCGGGCATGGCGCGCCACGGGATCACGGGGGAGGACGCCGAGGCGATCCAGCGCAAGCTGCTGGCCTTCGCGAACTACGGCTTCCCCGAGTCCCACGCCTACTCCTTCGCCTACATCGTGTACGCGAGCGCCTACCTCAAGTGCCACTACCCGGCCGCGTTCACCGCGGCGCTGCTGCGCTCCCAGCCGATGGGCTTCTACTCCCCGCAGTCCCTCGTGGCCGACGCCCGCCGCCACGGCGTCCTCACCCGCGGGGTCGACGTCACCGTCTCCGAGGTGCAGACCGGGCTCGAGACCGATGCTGGGAACACGGGGAACACGGGGGACACGGGAGGCGCAGGGGACGGGACGGGCCATCGCGCGTACACGCTGCCCGGCAACGAGGACGTGCTGGGCCCGGCCGCGCGGCACCGGGGCCCGGAGGGCTGGACGGACCCGGAGAAGGACGCCCTGCGCGCCGCGCGCCCGCAGGTCACGGGGGAGGCGGCGCGACGGGGGCCGGTGATCCGGCTGGGCCTGACGCAGGTGCGCGGGATCGGGGAGGACAAGGCCGAGGAGATCGTGAGCGCCCGCGAGAAGGAGGGGCCCTTCGCCTCCATCAGCGACCTCGCGCGGCGGGTGCGCCTCAGCGCCCGTCAGCTCGAGGCGCTCGCGACCGCCGGGGCGCTCGACGCCCTCGCGCCCTCGCGCCGACAGGCCCTGTGGGCCGCGGGCGCTGCGGCGCAGGAGTCGCCCGACGTGCTGCCGCACCTGGCCATCGGGGCCGACGCGCCGATGCTGCCCGGGCTCAGCGACGCCGAGATCGCCGCCGCCGACTCCTGGGCCACGGGCATCACGCTCGCCGACCACCCGATGGTGCTCGTGCGCGAGGAGATGGAGGAGGCGGGCGTGCTCTCCATCCGCGGGGCGCGCGCGGCCGAGGACTCCACGCGCATCCGCGTGGGCGGGGTGATCACGCACCGCCAGCGGCCCGCGACGGCCAGCGGCATCACCTTCCTCAGCCTCGAGGACGAGACCGGGATCCTCAACGTGGTCTGCTCGAAGGGGTTCTGGTCACGGCACCGGGCGGTGCTGCGCACCTCGCGCTCGGTGGTGGTCCGCGGGATCGTCGAGAACCTCACCGGCGCCGTGAACCTCGTGGCCGACGGGGTCGAGGTGCTCGAGCTCGCCGGCGCCGGGAGGTCCCGGGACTTCCACTGAGCGCGGAGGCCCCGGGACGGACCGGCTCAGGCGGCCGCGTGGGCGCCGCCGCGCGCGTGCTTCGGCGGTTTCGCGGGTTTCACCGTGCGCGCGTTCCGGGAGGCCACCAGGGTGACGAGCACCGAGACCGCGAACCAGGCGGCGATCGAGAGCAGCGTCGCGGTCGTCGAGGTGAGGGACCCTCCGAGCGAGGCGTGCACGAGGCCGCGGCTGACGATCGTGATCGGCATCAGCCCGCTCACCGACTGCAGCAGCTCCGGGGCCGTCTGCAGCGGCAGGATGCCCACGAGCACCACCACCTGCAGCACCATCAGCACGATCGAGAGGATCCTGCCGATCCGGTCCCCGAGCAGGGCGAGCAGCGCCTGGTGGAAGGCCGCGAACATCACCGCCCCCGCCAGGCACACGAGCCCCACCGCGAGCGGCGAGACCGGCGAGATGCCGATCGCCGTGATCACCGCGAGCACCGCCACCGTCTGCACGATCGCCAGCAGCAGGCCGGGCACGAGCGAGCGCAGCACGACCTTCCACATCGGCACCGCGCCGTCCAGCAGGCGCTTGGAGAGCGCGGGCATCAGCAGGAAAGTGCCGAAGGCGCCCAGCCACAGGGCCAGCGCCACCACGAACGGGAACGTCGCGGTGGCCGCGCCCGAGGCCTCGTTCGCCCGCGAGGAGAACGTCGAGATGGGCTGGGCGCCCATCGTCGACATCTTCTCGCGGTCGCCCTTGGAGTAGCTCGGGATCTGATCGGCGCCCTTCGCGAGGCCGTCCGAGAGCTTCCCGGTGCCGTCGGAGAGCTGGTCCGCGCCGTCGGCGAGCTTGTCGTTGCCGTCGGCGAGCTTCTCGGTGCCCTCGGCCAGCCCGGAGGCGCCGTCCGCGAGGCCCTGGGTGCCGGTGACCAGCTGGTCGGTGCCGTCGGCGAGCTTCGAGGAGCCGTCCGCGAGGGTGTCCGCGCCGTCCGCGCTCGAGCGCGCGCCGTCGGCGAGGTCGGAGGCGCCGTCCGCGAGGGAGTGCGCGCCCTTCGCGCTCTTGCCGGTGCCGTCGGCGAGCTTCGTGGCGCCGTCGGAGAGGTCCGAGGCGCCCTCGGCGCTCGACGCCGTGCCGTCGGCGACCTTGGTCGCGCCGTCGGAGAGGTCGTCGACGCCGCCCGCGAAGCCGTGCAGGCCCTTGTCGAACTCCTGGAGTCCGTCGACGAGATCGGGCACCTGGGTGCTGAAGGTGTCCGCGCCCTCGGCGACCTGCTTCGCGCCCGCCGCCAGGCCCGGGTTCTTCGCGGTGCCGTCGCCCTCGAAGACCTGGGAGACGCCCGAGGTGTACTGGTCGATGCCGTCGGCGGTCTGCTGTGCCGCCGACTTCAGATCGGTCGTGCCATCGCCGGCCAGAGCCGTGTCGAGTCCTTCGGTCTGCTTCTGCAGCGCCGCGGACGCGGTGGCGCACTTCTCCGCGTCGACCTGATCGACGCAGTACGTCTGCACGTCCTTCGAGACCTGATCCAGGCTCTGCTCGGGGTTCGCCTCCGTGCCCTTCACGACCGTGTCGATCGCCGTGACGCCCTCGGAGACGCCCGCCGATCCCTTGCCCAGATCATCGCCCGAGCCCTTCAGGCCGGGGTTCTGCGCGGTGCCGTCTCCGTTCCAGGCCGTGTCCGCGCCGTCGCCCACCTGCTCGGCGCCGTCCGCGAGCTGCTTCGCGCCCTCGGCGAGGCCGGGGTTCTTCGCCGTGCCGTCGCCGGCGATGCCCTCGGTGATCGCGTCGGCCGCGGGGACCAGGCCGGGGTTCTTCTCGGTGCCGTCGCCGCGCAGTCCGGTCTTCAGGGCGCCCACGCCGTCGGCCACGCCCTGGGAGCCGTCGGCGAGGTCGTCGAGGCCGCCGGAGAGCTTCTTCGTGCCGTCGGCGAGTCCGTCGGCCCCGTCCGAGAGGTCGTCGAGGCCGTCGGCCAGGTCGCTCGTGCCGCTCGACAGCGAGTCCGTGCCGTCGGCGAGGGTGCCGAGCCCCGTCGCGAGGCTCTTGTTGCCGTCGGCGACGCCGTGCGCGCCCTCGGCGAGCTCGGGCGTGGAGTCGGCGAGCTCCTGGGAGCCGTCCGAGAGGTCGCCCGCGCCGTCGGCGAGGTCGTGGGTGCCGTCGGCGGACTTCTTCACACCGTCGTCGAGCTGGTCAGCGCCGTCGGAGAGATCCGCCGAACTGTCGGCCACGTCCTTGAAGTTGTCGTGCATGTCGTTGAAGCCGACGTACAGCTGATCGAGGTACTGCTCGGTGAACTGGCTGCCCATCGACTGCGAGGCGGCCGTGGCGACCGCGTTGCCGATGAGTCCGTCGAGCATCCCGGAGGAGTCGTCGGTGAGCACCTGCACCTGTGCCTTCGCCGCGTCGGTCGAGCCGATCGAGGCGAGGTTCTTCGAGAAGTCCTTCGGGATCACGATGATGGCCGAGTAGGAGCCGTCCTTGAGCCCGTCCTTCGCATCGTCCTGCGAGGTCAGCTGCCAGTCGAAGCCGGTCTGCTGGTCCGAGTCCTTCGCGGTCGAGGGCTGGGTGAGCGCGCCCGCGAGCGTGCGGCCGAGCGGCACCTTCTGGTCCTTGCCGTCGACCTTCATGGTGGCGCCCTCGTCGAGGTTCACCACGGCGGCCGGCACCCGGTCGATGTTGTCCACGCGGCCGGTCAGCGCCCACATGCCGATGCCCGCCACCAGCAGCGGCAGCAGCAGGACGATCACCAGGGAGGGGATGTGGCGGGAGAGCGTTCTCATGCGTGGGCTCCTTCCACGACGGGGGTGGAGTGGGAATGCGCGGAGGCGGCAGGGGCGGGGCTGTCTCTT
>NZ_JAKRMO010000016.1:0-73895 GCF_022346485.1 Brachybacterium sp. ACRRE
AGAGACAGGTCGACCCCACCGAACCCGTCGACCCCGTCGACCCCGTCTGCCCCGTCGGATCGGGTCCTCGCGATGCCGGCGGTAGGCAGCACGGCCACGGCGACCATGAGCGCCACGTGGTCGTGGCTGATGTAGCCGTAGCCCTGGGAGTAGAGCATCCAGATCCAGAAGCTCACGGCGAGCACCACGCCGCTCGCGCGCGGCGCGCGCCCCAGCGCGCCCAGGGCCCCGGAGACGAGGATGACCACCAGCAGTCCCCAGCCGAGCACCGGCGTCACCGCAGGAAGGTGCAGGAGGCGGGCGAGCGCCGTGGGCCGGAAGTACTCGGGGTTCGCCGCGTGGCCGATCACATCGTTCGAGACCAGCAGCACGTCGAAGACGACGAACGCGCTGATCAGACGGCGCATCACTGCAAGACGCGCGAGGGGGATCGCCGGGGTGAGGACATCGAGCAGCCGTCCCGCCCCTCGCCGTGCGCGGGGCGGTGTGCTCGTGCCCGTCGAGGTCGCCGTGCTCATCGCGCCTCCCAGGTGACCAGGGCGACGTGCTCGGGCGGGCCGTCGGGCGCGCCTGACCGCAGGTGATAGCGGTCGCTGCAGACGGTGAGGCTCGTCAGCTGCGGCTCGTCCGGGTGGTGGGCGTCGACGGCCCGGGCGAGCGGGGCGAGGCGCTGGGGGTCCTCGCGGATCCCGCGCAGGTTCCCCTCCACGTCGGAGCGCGCGATGCCGGCGTCGGGGAAGCTGATCGGGAGGACCTCGTCGCTGCCCTCGCGGGTGCCCTCGAGGCAGGTGTCGTCGACGACGCCGTCCGGGTCGCGGGGCTGGGCGAACATGGCCATCGCGCTGAACGGGAAGAGGTCGTCGGTGTGTCCGATCTGCGCGGCCGTCAGCACGGCCAGTCCCGCAGCCATCGCGAGGATCCGCCAGGCGAGGCCCACGGGGCCCATGCGCCGCACGCGCGTCCGCCGCACGCGCGGCACCGTGCCGCCGGGGGCTCCCGGCATCCCGGCCGCCGAGGGGCCGATCCCCGGATCATGGTGCTGATCGGCGCTCCGCCCGGTGGGCTGATCGCGAGGGGACGCGGGATCTTCGGTCATTGCGCCCACGATAGGGAACGCGGACGCGGCCGGGCCGAACCCCACGCCGGTCACGCCCCGCGACCTGGACCTCCGGGGTCCGCGCGCGACGCCCCTGCCCCGACCACTAGGCTTCGAGCATGGCTTCCCCCTCGCTGGACGCAGTGGTCGTCGGTTCCGGGCCCAACGGGCTCGCGGCGGCGGTCACCCTCGCCCGTGCGGGGCTGAGCGTGCAGGTCCTCGAGGCCGAGGAGACCCTGGGCGGCGGCTCCCGCACGCTCGACCTCGGCCTCGCCCCCGGGATCGTCCACGACATCTGCTCGGCCGTGCACCCGATGGCGCTCGCGAGTCCGTTCCTGCGCGAGTTCGACCTCGCGGCGCGCGGCGTGCGCACGATCGTGCCCGAGGTCTCCTACGCCCAGCCGCTGCCGGGCGGCGACGCGGGCATCGCCTGGCACGACCTCGAGCGCACCGTCGAGGGGCTCGGGCCCGACGGACCCTCGTGGCGCCGCATGTTCGAGCCCCTCGCCCGACATGCCGACGCCGTCACCGCCCTCGCTCTCGGCGACAAGCGCTCGATCCCTTCGGAGGTGCTCTCCCCCGCCGGGCTCACGGCCGGCGCCCGGTTCGGGCTGCGGGTGCTGCAGCAGGGCACCCGGGCCTGGGACGCGCCCCTGCACACGGAGAGGGCGCGCGCCCTGCTCACCGGGGTCGCCGCGCACGGCATCAGTCCCCTGCCGTCGCTGGCCGGCGCCGGGGTCTCCCTGCTCCTGGCCGCGCTCGCGCACGCGGGCGGCTGGCCGATCCCTGTCGGCGGCAGCCAGGCCATCGCCGATGCCCTGCTCGAGGACCTGCGAGCCCACGGCGGCAGCGCGATCGCAGGCCGCCCCGTGCGATCGCTCGCGGATCTTCCGCCCGCGCGCGCCGTGCTCCTGGACACGAGCGCCGACGACGCCGCGCGGATCCTCGGCCGCACGATCCCCCGCCGCACCGCCCGCGGCCTGCGGGGCCTCGGGCACGCGGGAGCCGCGGCGAAGGTGGATCTGGTGTCCAGCGGGCCGATCCCGTGGGCGCATCCGGACGTGCGCCGCGCGGGGACCGTGCACCTGGGCGGCACCAGGGAGCAGGTCGCCGCGGCCGAGAACCAGGTGCTCGCGGGCCGCATCCCCGAGCGTCCCGTGGTGCTCGTGAGCGATCCGGCGGTCGCCGATCCCTCCCGCGAGGTCGGCGGTCTGCGGCCGATCTGGGCGTACGCGCACGTGCCCGTCGGCGGCATGGAGGATCCCACCGAGGCCGTGATCGCGCAGATCGAGGCGAGCGCCCCCGGATTCCGCGATACGATCGTCGCCGCGAGGGGAATCCCCGCCGCGCGCATGGGCGAGCACGACCGGGCGATCGTCGGTGGCGACATCGCGATGGGGACGATCACGATGTACCGCATGATCGCGCGGCCCCGCGCGGTGTGGGACCCCTACCGGCTCTCGGACGACGGCCACTTCCTGTGCTCGTCGGCGACGCCTCCGGGCCCCGGGGTCCATGGCCTCAACGGCCATTTCGCCGCGCGGCGCGTCCTGCGCGAGCGCTTCGGGATCCGTCGGGCCCCCGACCTCGGTCCTGGCGCCTGACGGCGCGAGGACACTGCGCACTCCCAGCGAGCCGACCGGTCGAGGCACGCGGCGCGTTCGACGGATCTGCCCCGCTGGGGCACACTCGTGGCATGGCTCAGCGATGCGAACAGTGCAGGAGAGTGATCCGCAGCCGCGCCCGGAGGTCGTTCACGGGGCGCGTGCTGTGCGAGCGCTGCAACGACCGGATCCTCGGCGCCTCCGCAGGGCATGCGGTGGGCGGCGGGGTCGGGCACGCCGTGAGCGGCGGAGGCTGGTTCGGGCGCGTCAAGCAGTTCGCGAGCGGGAAGCGCCCGCGCCGCTGAGCACCGACGCACGATCCGGCACGTCCGTCGGCGCCGCGTCTCCCGGTTCCACCTCTCCCCGTTCCGCGCCTCCCGGCTCCGCGTCGCCCGGTTCCGCGTCGCGCGCCGTGCGCGCGGCGGCGAGGCCCCGTTGCAGGTCCGAGAGCAGATCGTCGACGTCCTCGAGGCCGATGCTGAGGCGCACCGTGCCCTCGCCCACCCCGCAGGCCGCCCGCTGCTCCATGCTCAGGTGCGAGTGCGTCGTGGTCGCCGGGTGGCAGACCAGGGAGCGGACGTCGCCGATGTTCACGGCGAGGGTGAAGACGCTCAGGGCATCGCAGAAGGCGGCGGCCGCTGCTTCCCCGCCCTCGAGGTCGATCGAGAACACTCCCGAGGTGCCGCGCGGGAAGTCGCGCGCGGCGAGGTGCGCGTCGGCGCGCCCGGGGGCCGACGGGTGGTTCACGCGGACGATCCCTTCCGCGCCCTGCAGGCTGCGAGCGATGTGCTCGGCGTGAGCGCTGATGCGCTCCAGGCGCAGGTCGAGGGTCTCGATGCCCACGAGCACGTCGCGGGCGCTCTGGGCGGGAAGGGTGGCGCCGAAGTCGGTGACGTACTTGGTGCGGGCGAAGCCCAGCAGCCCGGAGCCGCCGTCCTCGTACTCATCGGCGAAGGTCACGTGGAAGCGCTCGTTGGGTGTGGTCAGGCGCGGCCAGCGCTCGGGACATCGACGCGGGTCGAAGGAGCCCGTGTCCACGATGAGCCCGGCGATCGTGGTGCCGTGCCCGGCGAGGTACTTGGTGGCCGAGTGCACCACCACGTCGGCCCCGTGCTCGCCGGGACGGTAGAGGGCGGGGCTCGCGAGGGTCGAGTCGACCACCACCACCGCGCCGTGCTCGTGGGCGATCGCGCTGATGGCATCGAGGTCGGCCAGCTCGGCCCCCGGATTGGCGATCGACTCGAGGAGGACGACGCGGGTCTCCGGACGGATCGCGGTGCGCCAGGCGTCGACGTCCCAGGGGTCGACCGCGCTCCAGCTCACCTGCAGGTCGACGAGGGTGTCGCCGAGGAACTCCGTGGTCCCGCCGTAGAGGCGGGAGGAGGCCACGACATGGGTGCCCGGCTCCAGCAGGGCGCACAGCGCGATCGTCGTGGCCGCCTGCCCGCTCGCCACGGCGATCGCGCCGATCCCGCCCTCGAGCGCGGCGATCCGCTGCTCGAGGACGGCCGTGGTGGGGTTCCCGGAGCGGGAATAGGCGAAGCCCTCGCTCTCCCGGGCGAAGAGGGCCTTGAGAGAGGCGTGGCCGCTGTGGGCGTAGGCGCTGGTGGCATAGATCGGGGGGACGAGCGAGCCGTGGGCGTCGCGCGCGTCCCAGCCCGCGTGCACCGATGTCGTGGACATGACCTCTCCTCCCGAGCGGCCGACGGGGCCGAGGACGCCGCTCCCGGCCACTCTCGCGCGCACACGGGTCGGGCGCCCAGGAGTGTGACCACGTGTGACCGCACATGCGGTCCCCGCGCACCGGACGTGGCGGTCGGGGACGGGGTGCGCGGCTCGCGCGGGTCGGACTCAGGACTCGCGTCTCGCGCGGTTCAGGCTCGAGTTGAGCCGGTCAGGCTCGACGCGCGCCGGCCAGGTTCGACGCGCGCCCGTCTCGTCCCAGAGGCCGGAGCTGCCGCGCCGGTGGGAGCCCAGCAGGTGGGTGTCGACCACGCCGAGCGCCTCCATGAGGGCGAACATCGTGGTCGGCCCCACGAAACGGAATCCGCGGGCCTTGAGCTCCTTCGCGAGCGCGCGGGACTCGGCGGAGGTCGTCGGCACCTCGGCGGCGGTGCGCGGCGCGGGGCTCGTCCCCGGCCGGTAGCTCCAGACCAGATCGGCGAGGGTCGAGCCGCGCGGGAGGTCGCCGCGGGCTCCGGTCCCCTCGGCCCCGCGCAGGGCCAGGGTCGCGCGGGCGTTGGCGATCGTCGCCTCGATCTTGCCGCGGTGGCGGATGATGCCCTCGTCGGCGAGCAGGCGCTCCACGTCGGCCTCCTCGAAGCGGGCGACCGCCTCGGGGTCGAAGTCCGCGAAGGCGCGGCGGAATCCGGGGCGGCGCCGCAGGATCGTGGCCCAGGAGAGGCCGGACTGGAAGCCCTCGAGCGCGAGGCGCTCGAACACCTCGGCCTCGGTGCGCCGCGGCATGCCCCACTCGGTGTCGTAGTACTCGCGCAGGTCCTCGTGGCGGCTCGCCCAGACGGGGCGGGCCAGTCCGTCCTCGCCGACGACGAGGTCCTCGCTCGGATCGCTCATGCGGCGGTGCTCAGTCCTCGTCGATGCGGCCGACGGGCTCGCGCTTCTCGGCCTGGAACTGGTCCTCGACGCGACCGGCGGCCCAGTAGGCGGAGATCGAGATGAGGGAGCGGTCGATGCCGCGCTCCTTGACGAGGTTCCGACGGATCCGCTTGATGATGCCGCGCTCCCCGTGGGCGAAGACCTGGAGTCCGTCGGCCGGGAGGTCCAGGCCCTCGGTCTCGGTGACCAGCTGCTCGCGATCCCCGATCAGCCAGCGCAGCTCGACGCCCTCGGGGTGCTCGAGGTCCTGCTGGTCCTCGGCGTGATCGAGCTGGACGAGGGCGATGCCGCGGGCCGAGGGATCCATGGCCTCGAGGGCGGAGGCGATGGCGGGCAGCGCCGAGTGGTCGCCGATCAGCACGTGGAAGCCCGTCTCCGGGTCGGGAGCGTAGCCGCCGCCGGCGCCGTTCGCGGCGACCACGTCGCCGGGCAGGACGGCGTCCGCCCAGGCGGCCGCGATCCCGTCGATCGTGCCCTCGCCGTGGAGCACGAAGTCCAGCGCGAGCAGCTGCTTCTCGCGGTCCCACGAGCGCACCGTGTAGGTGCGGCGGGACGGCAGGGACTCGGGCGAGGTCTCGCGCAAGCCCTCCATGTCGTAGGGCGGCTGCAGGCCGCTGCCCGGCTGCGGGAGCAGGAGCTTGAGGTACTTGTCCGTCGAGTCGTTGTCGTTCAGGACGCTGACCTGGTCACCGCCGACGACGACGCGCAGCAGGTTCGGCGTGATCCGCTGCTTGCCGATCACCTCGAGGACCGCCTGGGGGCGCGGGGGCCGCTTCCCCCGGTCCCTGGGGTTCGGTGCTGCGGTCCCGGTTCCTGTGGCGTCGCTCATGCCTCCGACAGTACGGCAGACCGCCGACCCCCTGCAGGGCCGAGGGATTATCGCCACACGTCCCTTGCGTTAAATCGGGGCCGGCCCCGGACGGGACGTCATCTGCGCAGGAGGCGCCGGGCGGCGGCGCGGCCGGCGCGGTTGGCGCCGATGGTCGAGGAGCTGGGGCCGTAGCCGACGAGGTGGATGCGAGGGTCGTCCGCGACCTGAGTGCCGTCCATCCGGATGCCGCCGCCCGGGGCGCGCAGGTGCAGCGGCGCGAGGTGGTCCAGGGCCGCGCGGAAGCCGGTCGCCCAGAGCAGGACGTCCAGGGGCGTCGTGGTGCCGTCGGCCTCGATCACGCCCTCGGGCACGATGCGCGTGAACATCGGTCGCCGCGCGAGTGCGCCCCGGGCGTCGGCGGCCGCAAGGGCCGGGCTCCAGGGCAGGCCGGTCACGGAGACCACGCTGAGCGGGGCGAGTCCCTGCGCCACGCGCTCCTCGACCATCGCGACGGCCGCGCGGCCCTCGATCTCCGGGGTGAACCCTCCCTCGCGGAAGACCGGCTCCCGGCGCGTGTACCAGAAGGTGTTCGCGACCTCGCTGAGCTCGGCGAGGAAGCCGGTGGCGCTGATCCCGCCGCCGACGATCCCGATCCGCCGCCCCGCGAGGGCCGCGGCGCCCGGGTAGTCGACGGTGCGCAGCATGCGGCCGCAGAAGGTGCCGATCCCCGGCACGAAGGGGACGAACGGATTGCTCCAGGTGCCGGTCGCGTTCACGACCGCGCGCGTGCGGATCGGCGTGAGCGCCCTCCCCTCCCCGTCCACGCTCTCGACGCGCAGCGGGGACTCGATCCCCGCGTCCGGGTCCTCGGAGCGCACGTCGGTCACGCGGACGGGTCGCTCGATCGGGAGGGAGTCCCGCCGCTCGAACTCGGCGAAGTAGGCGGGGACCGCGGTGTTCGCGCTCTCGGACGCGGCGACGGTGCCCTGCGGCATGTCGGGGAGGTCGGCGATGTGGTTGACCGTCGCCATGGTCAGCGAGTCCCAGCGATGTCGCCAGGCGCCGCCCGGGCCGTCCTCGGCGTCGAGCATGATCACGTCGGCGCCGCGGCGCAGCAGGTGGTGGCCGGCGCTGAGGCCCGCCTGTCCCCCGCCGATGACCACCACGTCCGCCTCGCGGGTGACGGGCTGCTCGCTCACGGGAGCGCCAGTGCTCGGAGCGCGGCGGGGAGATCCCTGATCCCGGAGATCACCGCCTCCGGGTGAGCGCGCGGGTCGTCGAGGTCCACGCGCGCCTGCTGACGCGCGGCGAGAACGCGGAGGAACTCCGAGAAGGAGTCGTCGCGCACGGGCGACGTGCCGGGCGAGGCCGCCGGCGCAGGACCCGTCGGCCCCTGGAGCTCGGCGGGCGCCGAAGGGCAGTAGAGAACCGCCGCGCCGCCCGCGCCATGGGCGCCGAGCACGTCGTCGTCGAGCCGGTCCCCGAGGTGGACGAGGGGTCCGTCGCCGCTGCGTGCGCCTCCCCGGGCGCTCGCGAACATCACCGGATCGGGCTTCGGGGCACCGGCGGAGTCGGCGGTGACGAGATCGTCGACGAGGTCGAGCAGGCCGACGGCCCGCAGCGCGGGCACCTGATAGCGGCGCCACCCGTTGGTGATCACCACGAGTCGCCAGCCGTCGGCCTTCAGCGCCCGCAGCACCTCCGGCGCGTCGTCCTCGAGGAGTCGGGTGCGCGCGGGAGCCACCTCCTCGAGTCGCTCGACGATGTCGAACGGCAGCCGGGCACCGCGCTCGCGAGCCACCCGGGCGAGGGTCGCCTGCCAGTCGTAGGCCGCGGCGGGGTCCTCGGCGAACAGGCGCTGCGCCTCGGCCATCACCTGGTCGTGGAGGCCCACGATCCCCTGCTCGCGCGCGACCTGCGCATCGAGGTCCGCGATCACGGTCCCCAGCGGCCCGTGGATGAGCGTCGCGTCCAGATCGAGGCCGAGGGTCCCCGCGGCGGGGGCGGAGCGCTCGGGCGGTGCTGAGGCCGGGGTGGTCATACCGTCCATTCTGCGGTCCGCGACGTCGCGCCGCTCAGGCGGCGGACTCGACGGGGATCTGCTGCGGCTCCTCCTCGGCCTCCTCGGGCGCGCGGATGAACCAGGCGAGCACCACGGGCACCAGGGCGATCAGTCCCGCGACGAGGAAGGCCGCCCGCGCTCCCGGGGCGCCGGCCGCCGCGGTCGAGAGGCCGTCGGCCTCCCCCTGATGGAGGATCGAGGAGTACAGGCCGATGAGGACGGCGACGCCGGCAGCGCCGCCCACCTGCTGGAGCGTGTTCAGCGCGGCCGACCCGTGGGAGTACAGCCGGCGCTGGAGCGAGCCGAGCGAGGCGGAGAACAGCGGCGTGAAGGTCATCGCGAGGCCCACGGACATGAGGGTCTGGACGATCATCAGCACGGGCCAGGCGGTGTCCTCGCCCACCGTCGAGTAGAACAGCAGGGCGCCCGCGACCACGATCGTGCCGGGCACGAGGAGGACGCGCGGGCCCTTGGCGTCGTAGACGCGGCCCATCACGGGCCCCAGCAGTCCCATGAGGATCGAGCCGGGCATGAGGATCAGGCCCGACATGAGGGCGTCCAGTCCCGCGACGTTCTGCAGGTACAGGGGCAGCAGGGTGAGCGTGCCGAACATGGCCATCGCGACGACGCCCATGATGATCACGGCCAGCGTGAAGGTGCGCGAGCGGAAGACCCGGAGGTCCAGCAGGGCGTCGTCGGCGCGCTGCAGGGAGATCTGGCGCAGGCAGAAGAGGCCGAGGACGACGAGGGCGACGACGATCAGGACGATCGCCGTGCCCTGGGTCCCCAGGCCCGGGATGGTCGCGCTCGCTCCGCCGCCCGCGGTCTCGTGCGCCGAGCCCAGCAGGCTCAGCCCGTAGACGAGGCCGCCGAAGGCGAGGGCCGAGAGGATCACCGAGAGCACGTCGAGCGGGGCGCGCAGGGTCTCCCCGAGGTTGGTCATCCAGCGGGCGCCGAGCAGCAGGGCGACGAGCGCGATCGGCAGCACGATCCCGAACAGCCAGCGCCAGCCCAGGGTGTCCAGGACAGCGCCCGAGAGCGTCGGGCCGATGGCGGGGGCCAGCGAGATCACGAGGCCCACGCGGCCCATCATGCGTCCGCGCGAGTGCGCGGGCACGACGTTCATGATCGTGGTCATCAGCAGCGGCATCATGATGCCGGTGCCGATCGCCTGCACGACGCGGCCCAGCAGCAGCATCGGGAAGCCGAGCGCGAGCAGGCAGACGAGTGTGCCCAGGGAGAACGCGCTGATGGCGAAGAGATACACCTGGCGCGTCGTGAACCGCTGCAGGAGGAAGCCGGTGGTGGGGATGACCACGGCCATCACGAGCATGAAGCCGCTGGTCAGCCACTGCCCGTTCTCCGGGGCGATGTCCAGGTCGTTGTTCAGGTGCGGGATCGCGATCGCCATCGTGGTCTCGTTGAGGATCGCCACGAAGGCGGCGACCAGCAGCAGCCAGATGACGCGCATGCCCTGGGGATCGATGCCCGTGGCCGGCGGCGCGGCGGGCTGCGGGGAGGGCGCGGTCTCGTGCGGGGACATGGGGCTCCTGGGTCAGGGCGGCGGCGCGCTCGCGGGTGAGGGGCGCCGGTGGGTCGTCGAGGGCCCGCGGCCGGATCGGCGGGGCCGACGGCCCTGCGGGAAGGGCGGGAGCGCTGAGGCCGACGGCGGACGCCGTGGACCGGCGCCTGGCGTCGACGCGAGCGGCACTTCGGGCAACGTCGGCGGATCAGGCGGTATTCCCGTGGTCCGGACCGAGGATGCCGATCGCCCCGTCCACGAGTATCGCGGTCCGGGGCCCCTCGCGTCACGGGGGTTTTCCCGAGGACGCGCCCGACCTCGGGCCGCGCTCGCCTCGGTGAGCGCACGCCCCGTGGGGAGGGCACCGGACCGATGTTGTCGCCTCCGCAACGCCCTCGATAGCCTCGACGAGTGAGCGACCCGCGGCATGCCCTCCGGCCGACCCCTCGGACATCGCCGGGTGCGAGCCCGCTGGCGCTCCTCGGCGACTGGCTGCTGAACCGCCGCATCGAGGACCGCCTGTCCCGCGAGATCCTGCAGGTGACCGGGACGACCGAGATCTCGATGCGCGAGGACGGTCGCATCGTCTGGAGCGAGAGCGGTGTGCTCGTCCGCGGCGCCGCGGATGCTCGGCCGATCCCCGTGCGACGCGAGCTCCTCATCGAGCGCCGTGCCCGCCCCCTCGATGGGCAGCGCGGCGCGGCCTCCCCGGACGAGGACTGGATGGTCCTGTTCGCCGACGGCCGGGACTTCCACCCCTGGACGCCCGGACGGGCCGTGATGCACCCCTGCGGCGAGGACCGCTACGACGGCCTCGTCGAGATCCGGGACGAGCGCGAATGGCACGTGACCTGGGAGGTCACCGGCCCGGCCAAGGACATGACGATCCACAGCTCCCTCACCGCTCCGCAGGGCTGAGACTCCGCGGGCCCGGGGCTGCGCAGGCCTGCGGCTCAGTGGCGCCGCCGCCCGGGCTCAGTACACGTCCTCCCGGTACCTGTGCTCGGCCTGGAGCCGCGCCACCCAGGCCGCGCCCCGCTCCGGGGAGCCGAGCTCCCGGGAGCCGACGGCGCGCAGGGCGAGTCGCACGGCGGGCGCCATCTCGCGCGCATCGCCGCACACGTGCAGATGCGCTCCTGCGTCGATCCATGCGAAGAGCTCGGGGCCGAGTCGATCCATCGTGTGCTGGACGTACTCGGCTCCGTCCGCCGCCCGGGACTCGGCGACGTCCAGACGCGTGAGCACGCCGTCGTCCCGCCATGCCTCGAGCTCCCGCGCGTACAGCAGGTCCGTCGTGCGCTCGCGGATCCCGCACAGCAGCCAGCTGCGGCCCGAGTCGCCGCGGGCGCTGCGCTCCTGGAGGTACCCGCGGAACGGCGCGACGCCCACGCCGGGGCCGATCATCACCAGATCGGCCGACGGGTCGTCGGGCAGACGGAATCCCGGCGCAGGGCGGTGCCGCACGAGGACCTCCAGGGACGGGTTCCCGTCGGGATGGTCCCCAGCGCCCCGGGCGAGCCGGGACAGGGCGCCGCTCGCGGTGCCCTCGAGGGTCCTGCCGTCCCGCTCGTACCGGAGGGTCCGCACGGTGAGGTCCACGCGGCCCGCGTCCGTCCGCGGGCTCGAGGCGATCGAGTAGGCGCGCGTCTGCAGCGGGCGCAGCCACCGCGCGAGGTCCTCGGCGTCGGCCTGCAGCTGCGGAGCCTCCTCGAGGACGGAGAGCAGGTCGCGTCCCCATCGCCAGCGCTCGAAGTTCGTGGCGCGCCCGGCGAGCAGGCGTCCGAGGGCGTCGTCCCCTGTGCGCTCCTGGATCGCCTCCACCAGCGATCGCGGCAGCTGGCGCAGCTCGAGCCTCTCGGTCAGCAGACGCGCGGCGGTGATGCTCGTCGTCCCGTCCTCCACGACCTGGTCCGGATCGATCCGCAGCCGGTCGAGCACGGCGGCCACGAGGCGCGGGTCGTTGGGCTCGAGCAGATCGAGCGAGTCGCCGACCTGCCAGGGCGGTCCGTCGCCGTCGGGTCCCGCGGCCACGAGCGCGGGCGGCAGCGCGAGGGTGCAGTGCAGGATCTCCCGATCGGGATCCCTGTCGGTGAGCACCCGCACGTCCTCGACGATCGCGGTCCCGTCGGTCCGGGCCGCAGGGTCGGGGATCCGCAGCGGTTCGGGCTCCGTGTCCTGGGGGCCGGCGGGCGCGGAACCGGGACCGCTCGGGCCCGGCTCCGCGCTCGTCGGCTCCCCGGCGTCCGCTCCTCCGGCGGCCTCGGCCATGTCACGGGCGACCGCATCGATCCCCTCGCGCAGCCAGCGCGAGGCGGGCGTCTCGTAGTCGTAGTCGCAGGTGACGAGCTCGACGAGGCGCTGCGCGCCGAGCTCGGCGAGGCGGTCGTCGAACTCGATGCCGGCCTGGCAGAAGTCCGCGTAGACCCGGTCTCCGAGGGCGAGGACCCCGAAGCGGAGCTGGTCGAGCTCCGGCGCGTCCGCGGCGATCAGCGCGTCCCACAGCTCCTCGGCGTCGTAGGGGACATCGCCCTGACCCGTGGTGGAGACGACGAACAGCGCCCAGCGCATCTGCGCGAGCTCCTCGAGGGACACGGCGTCGATCTCGCGCACGCGCACGCCGATGCCGGCGGCGCGGGCGGCGGGCGGCGCGACGCGTTCGACGAGCTCCTCACCGTTCCCGGTCTCGGACGCGTACAGCACGTGGAGCACGGGCTGCGCGCTCGGGCCGGTCTCGTGGGCGGCGACGGTGGTGGTCCAGCGGGTCGTGGCGATCGCCTCCAGGGCAGACGGAGTTCCGTTCCTCGTGGGGCGTGCCTCCAGACTACGGATCCCCGCGGAGCGCTGCAGATGCCGTGGGTCACACCCCAGCCCGGGCGGTCCCGCCGGGGTCAGCGATCGCGTCGACCCCGGCGTGTCCCCCACGAGGCCCCCGAGTCCTCGCTCAGCTCCTCTCGGTGAGGGCGGCGCTCGCGCGCAGCACCTCGAGCCGCTGGCGGTACTCGGCCTCCTCGAGGTCGCCCCGGGCGAAGCGCTCGGCGAGGGTCAGCTCGGCCCGGCGCAGCGGCGCGAGGGCCTCGTCGGCCCGACGCGCTCGCTCCTCGATCCGGCGCTGCTCGCGCTCCTCGTGGCGCTCGGCGGACCAGCGCCGGCGCCCGCGGGTGAGCAGCACGACCGCGACCACGAGGATCACGAGCCAGAACAGCGGTGCGAGCAGGAAGAAAGGGCCGACGGGATGGGCGCCCCAGGGTCCGGCTCCGCCGTCGGCGAGCAGAGGGGCGGCGGGCGTCGCGGTGAGTGCGGTGGTGAACGCGGTGTGCATGGCATGTCCTTCCGACAGGGGCCGCACCTGCGGCGACCCGATGCCTCCAGCGAACCGGCCACGGGCCCTCCGCACATCCCGCCCCGGGAGACACTCCGTCTGCTCCCCCGGGAGCAGACGCCGCGCGCCGGGCCCCTCACCAGCTCGAGACGGACCTCGCCGGCTCCAGCCGGACCTGATCAGCTCCAGCCGGGGCGCACCAGGCCCGTCTCGTAGGCGAGCACGACCAGGCGCGCGCGATCACGGGCGCCGACCTTCTGCATGATCCGCGAGACGTGCGTCTTCGCGGTGAGCGGGGAGAGCACGAGCCTGCCGGCGATCTCCTCGTTGCTCAGCCCCTCCCCGACCAGGCGCAGCACCTCCCGTTCGCGCTCGGTGAGCTCGCCGAGCGCGGTCGGGTCCGGGCGTTCGCGCAGGCCCCCTGCCGCGCGGTCCAGGAGCAGCCGGGTGATGCCCGGCGAGAGCAGCGCGCCGCCGTCGTGCACGACCCGCACGGCACGGATCAGGTCGGCCGGTTCGGTGTCCTTGACCAGGAAGCCCGCGGCGCCGGCGCGGATCGCCCGCACCACGTACTCGTCGAGCTCGAAGGTCGTCACGATCACCACGCGCAGCGCGCGGAGCGCGGGATCGGCGGCGATCTGCTCGGTGGCCCAGAGCCCGTCCCCTTCCGGCATCCGGATGTCCACGAGGGCGACGTCCACCGGGGTGCTGCGCAGCGCCGCGAGCAGCTCCCGGCCGCCGGCGGCCTCGAGGACGACCTCGATGTCCTCCTCGGCGTCGAGCAGGGCGCGGAAGCCGCCGCGCACGAGCTGGTGGTCGTCGGCGATGGCGACGCGGATCATGTGTGCCCCCAGGGAAGACGCGCGGTGACGACCGTCCCGCGTCCCTGCGGACCGGGCCCCAGGGAGAGGGTGCCTCCGAGCAGCTCGGAGCGGTCCCTCATGCTGCGGATCCCCGCCCCCGGATGAGCGAGCGCGGTGCCGACTCCGTCGTCGGCGACGTCGATCCGGAGCGCGCCGCCCTCGCGCCGCAGCCGGACCTCGGCCGCCTCCGCGCCGGAGTGCCGCACCACGTTCGTGAGCGCCTCGCGGACGATGCGGACGGCGGTCGCCTGGGTCCGACCCGCCGGAGCATCCCCGGCGCGGGGCTCCGTGCCATGGGACTCCGTGCCGAGGGGGTCCACGCCGTCCAGGTCGCTGTCCAGCGTGATCGCGAGACCGAGCCCCCGGTGCTGGTCGAGGAGCGCGGGGAGGTCCGCGAGCTGCGGCTCGGGGGTCAGCGGGGCCTCCTCGCCGCGCAGGGTCGCGAGCACGCCGCGGGCCTCCTCGAGGCCGCCGCCCGCGAGGCGGCGGATGTTCCCGAGGGATTCGCGGGCCTTCGCCGGGTCCCTGTCGAACAGGTGGAGTCCCATCCCCGCCTGCACGGAGATCTGGGAGAGCGAGTGGGAGAGGACGTCGTGCAGCTCGCGGGCGATCTGGTCCCGCTCGGACTGCTCCGCCTCGCGCCGCCGCTGCTCGAGCAGCGCCTCCCGTCTCCGCATCCGCTCGGCGCGCGAGCGGATGCCCATGCCGACGCCGAGGCAGACGGCCAGCATCACGGTCCCGGCGATGATCCGCTGGGGTGCTCCCGAGGGCCACAGCAGCTCCGCGAGCACGACGCCCACCGCCCAGGTCGTGCACGCCGTCGCGAGCGCCCACACGGGGGCGGCGCGCACCAGCGCGATCACCAGCGCGATGCCGAGCGCGACCGGCGGAGGGCCGAAGGGCGGCGGCAGGAACAGCAGCACGAGCGCGAGCGGCGCGATCACGATCACCGTCGGCCCGGGACGCGTCCAGATCGCGAGCAGGGCGAGAGCCGAGAGGGCCGCCGCCGCGGTCCGCGCAGCGACGACCGCGGGGGCCGTCTCCGTCCACACGCCGATGGCGAGCGTCGGCGGCACCTGGATCAGGAACGCGACCAGTGCGGGGAGCAGAGCGACGACGCGCCCCGGGCCCCGTCGTCCCCGGGGGCGGGGCGCGGGATCCGCCCCGTCTCTCGCGCGCATGCTCGAAGGCTACGCCGGAGCGTGCGCCGGGTCGTCGTCCCCCGGGAGCATGCGACGGTGCTCCCGGGGGAGCAGACCGGGACACGGGCCGTCGGGCCGGAGCGCTCCGATTGCCTCGCGCGGTCGCGGCGGGCTACGGTGACGCCGTGCTGACCTGTCGTTGTCGTCCCTGAGCGCCTGCGCTCGGCCCGAGCGCGCCCGCGCTCCCCGCCGAGCGCGCCCGACGATCCATCGACCACCGTGCGGCGTCGACGCCGTCCGCCGCACCCCGTCCAGAGGACACCACTCGTGCACTTCGCCCAGTCCGCGGCCGATCTCATCGGCTCCACTCCCCTGATCCGCCTGCAGCGCGTCGCCGAGGGGATCGACGCGACCGTCCTGGTCAAGGTCGAGTACTTCAACCCGGGCGGGTCCTCGAAGGACCGCATCGCCCGCACCATCATCGATGCCGCCGAACGGGAGGGCCGACTGCGCCCGGGAGGCGTGATCGTCGAGCCCACGAGCGGCAACACCGGTGTGGGCCTCGCTCTGGTCGCCCAGGAGCGCGGATACCGGACGGTCTTCGTGGTGCCGGACAAGGTGGGGCCCGACCGCCGCGCCGTGCTCACGGCCTACGGCGCCGAGGTCGTGGTGACGCCGGCCGCGGTGGCGAAGGAGGATCCGCGCTCCTACTACAGCGTCGCCGATCGGCTGACGCGCGAGATCCCCGGCGCCTTCCAGCCCAACCAGTTCGTGAACCAGAACGGCCCGCTCGCGCACTTCCAGACCACGGGACCGGAGGTGTGGCGCGACACCGACGGCGCGGTCACGCACTTCGTCGCCGGCATCGGCACGGGAGGCACCATCAGCGGCGCGGGACGCTTCCTCAAGGAGGCCTCCGGGGGTCGTGTGCAGGTGATCGGCGCGGACCCGGAGGGGTCGATCTACTCGGCGGACCCCGATGATCCCGAGCAGATCCACGCGAACCTCATCGAGGGCGTCGGCGTCACCTTCGTCCCCGAGACCTACCACCCCGAGGTCGTCGACGGCCTCCAGCGGGTCCCCGACGCGGAGTCCTTCGCGATGGCGCGCCGACTCGCCCGCGAGGAGGGTCTGCTGGTGGGCGGCTCGAGCGGCATGGCCGTGGTCGCCGCTCTGCGCACGGCCCGTGACCTGCCGGCTGACGCGGTGGTGGTCGTCCTGCTCCCCGATCACGGGCGCGGGTACCTCGGGAAGCTCTTCGACGACGCGTGGATGCGCGAGAACGGCTTCGAGGTCGACGAGCCGGAGTCACTGGTGCCGGCGGACGTCCTGCGGGAGCTCGATCTCGGGCAGTGACAGGGCCGCGGGGCCGACGGTCGACGTCCGGTCCGGCCGCCCTACGAGCGTCCCGGACACGACGAAGGCCCCCACCATCCGGTGGGGGCCTTCGTGACGAGTCACTGTCTCACGGTTTCTCGAGTGGAGCTAAGGGGATTCGAACCCCTGACCTCTTCCATGCCATGGAAGCGCGCTACCAACTGCGCCATAGCCCCGTACTGGGTGCCGATCCGGCTCTGACCTCTCGGTCCGGCCTTGCGACTCGACGAGTCTACAACCTCGGCCAGCTCATGCGAAATCGGCCGGGACGTTGTGTGACAGCAACCTCATCGCCTTCCCCGTGGGGTCGGAGTGCAGCGGTTCGAGCAGGCTGCGGTGGCAATTGCCCATGCCGCCGATGCCGTGGAAAGCGCTCGCGTCCAGGCCGATCAGGGTGGTGATCCCGGCGCGGATCGCGGCGCCGTGGGAGACCACGAGGATCGTCGCCCCGGGGTTCTCCGCCATCAGCGTCCGCGCGGCGACGGCGAACCGCTCCCCCACGCTCTCGCGGTCCTCAATGCCGATGCCCGGGACGGTCCTGCCGGCGCGCCACTGGGCGTGCAGCTCGGGCCAGCCCTCGTGGATCTCCTCGCCCGTGAGGCCCTCCCATTTCCCGAAGCTCTGCTCGATGAAGGCGGCCTCGGTCTCCACCTCGGCCGCGCCCACAGCGTCTGCGATCGCGCGGGCCGTGTCGCGGGCGCGGGCCAGCGGCGAGCTGATGACGAGGTCGAAGGTGTGGCGGGACAGCGCGTGCGCGACGGCGGCGGCCTGCTCGCGCCCGGTCTCGTTCAGCGGGATGTCGACCTGTCCCTGGAGACGCCCCTGGACGTTGTGGTCGGTCTGCCCGTGCCGCACCAGCAGCAGGCGGCCGCGCGGGTCGGTCATGCGCCGGCGCCCTCGACCTGCAGGTCGACGACGGGCGCGTCCCGCCACAGGCGCTCGAGCGCGTAGAAGGCGCGGTCCTCGGCGTGCTGGACGTGCACGACGACGTCGCCGTAGTCGAGCAGGACCCAGCGGGCGTCGCGCTCGCCCTCGCGGCGCAGGGGCTTGCGGCGGTGCTCCTTGATGAGGTCCCCCTCGATGCCGCCGACGATGGCGCTGACCTGGCGCTCGGAGGAGCCGCTGCAGACCACGAACACGTCGGTGATCACGACCTGCTCGGACACGTCCAGGCCGATGATCTCCTCGGCGAGCTTGTCGGCGGCCGCGTGCGCGGCGGCACGGGCGAGGTCGAGGGATTCGGGCGAAGCGCTCACGCGGAGGTGACCTCCAGGTCGGTGGGGACGGCAGTCGAGGCTGAGGCGGCGGACGCCGCCCCGTGCAGGGTGTCGGAAGGAAGGACGTCGGAGTGCAGGGCTCCGAGCGGGGCGGCCAGGGCCTGGTCGGTCCCGGGGCCGAGGACGCCCGTGGCCAGCAGGACCACGAGCGCGATGATCGCGAGGGCGATGAGCACCCACACGACCCACAGCAGCGGCTTGCCGCGCCCCTGCTCGGGGCGGTTCAGCACGCGGCCCTCGAAGCGGGGCGCGGGCTTGGGACCCGGCGCCTCGCCGACGCCCATCTCACCGAGCTCGACGCCGTCGGCGTCGCGTTCGACCGTGAGGGTCGAGGTGCCCGCGTCCTCGCTCGCCGCGGCCTCGTTCGTCGCGGCCTCGTTCGTCGTGCCCTGGGACGGGGCGCCCGCGTCGTCGGCGGCGGTCGCGCGCTCGGCGTCCGGGGCGTGGGTGTCCGAGTCGGCGGTCGGCGCGGGGGCGGCCGACGGGCTCGGCTCCTCGGGCTCGACCTCGATGATCCGGGCGCGCTTGCCGAACTTGCGGAGCTTCGGGACGGGGGCGTCGGCCGTCGGCGCGGCCATCGCACCGCGCGAGGACGGCCGGCCCGCCGGGAGCGCTCCCGCCCTGGTGGAGCTGCCGTGCGCACCGGCACCGCCTGTGGACGCCGCATGGTGGGGCGCGCCCGACGTCGGACCTGCGGCATCGGTGCGCGAGGTCGGGCTGTCGGCCGGCTCGGGATCGGCAGCCGCGGGACCGCCGGCCGCGGAGTCGGCGGTCACGGCGTCAGCGCCGGGGGCGTCGGCATCTCCGCCGGCGCCGGCGCCGGCGCCGGGGGCCTCCTCGACCGCGGCGGCCTCGTCCGAGGACTCCTGGGAGGGCTGCGCATCAGCGGACGGGGCATCGGAGGACGAGCCGTCAGCGCCATGATCCGGCGTGCCGGCTGCGGCGTCGGACTCCGGAGCGGGGCTCCCGTCGTCGCCGGCGGCCGGGAGCTCGCCGGTGTGCTGGGCGGCGAGGGCCCGCTGCTCGGCGGTCTCCTCGGGGGTCAGCTGGCGGGCACGTCGACCGTGGCGCCTCGGCGCCTGCGGGGCGTCGTTCTCACTCACCGCCCTCACCTCCTGTGTACAGGGCGTACTTGTTGATGTACTGCACTACGCCGTCCGGGACCAGGTACCACACGGGCTGGTCGGCGGCGACGCGGATGCGGCAGTCGGTCGAGCTGATCGCCATCGCGGGGACCTCGATGAGCGTCACCCGGTCCGCGGGCAGGCCCTCGGTCTCGAGCTCGTGGCCCGGCCTCGTGACGCCCACGAAATGGGCGAGCTCGAAGATCTCCCGGGTGTCCTTCCAGGTGAGGATCGACTGCAGGGCGTCCGCACCGGTGATGAAGAACAGGTCCGCGTCGGGATGCATGCGCTGCAGATCCCGCAGGGTGTCGATCGTGTAGGTCGCGCCCGGACGGTCGATGTCCACGCGGGACACCGTGAACACCGGATTCGCGGCGGTCGCGACGACCGTCATCAGGTACCGGTGCTCAGGGTCGGAGATGACCTTGTCCGACTTCTGCCACGGCCGACCCGTGGGCACGAAGATGACCTCGTCGAGCCCGAAGACGCTCTGCACCTCGCTCGCGGCGACCAGGTGGCCGTGATGGATCGGGTCGAACGTCCCGCCCATCACGCCGATCCGGCGAGGCTGCCCTTCCATGCGTCAGTGCCGACGCGCGTCCGTCGAGGCGCTCTCCTGCGCCGTGTGCGCGCGAGCACCGGTGCGGGTCTTCGCGGGGCGCTGGTTCTGGCCGCTGAACAGGTAGGTGATGCCCAGCAGGATGAGCAGGCCGAGGAACATGGCGCCGCCGACGAGGATCGGGGGGACGCCGCCCTCGGAGGCGTGCGAGCCGCCCTCGGCGAGGATCAGGACGTGGTCGAGCATGTGTGCACCTTTCGATGACGTGAACCCTCACATCATCCCATAGCCGAGCGCTCCCCGGACCCGGGCGCGGCCGGGTCGTGCGCGGTTTCTCAAGCAGGTCCTCAGGGCTTCACGTGGCCGTCGCCGATGACGATCCACTTGGTGGAGGTGATCTCCTGCAGCCCCATCGGCCCGCGGGCGTGGAGCTTCTGCGTGGAGATGCCGATCTCCGCGCCGAAGCCGAACTCGGCGCCGTCGGAGAAGCGGGTCGAGGAGTTCACCATCACCACGGCGGAGTCGACGGCCGTCGTGAACAGCCGCTGCGAGGCGAGGTCCGAGGTGATGATCGACTCGGTGTGCCCGGAGGACCAGCGGCGGATATGGGCGATGGCCGCCTCGACGTCGTCGACCACGCGCACCGCGAGATCGAGCGAGAGGTACTCGGCGGCCCAGTCGTCCTCGGTCGCGGGGACCACGGGAAGCACCGCCGGCGCATCGCCGGCGTCGTCCCGGGTGAGGATCGCGCGGGCCGCGTCGTCCGCATGGAGCGTGACGCCGTGCGGGGCGAGGACCTCCGTGATCGCGGCGAGAGCCTCCTCGGCGACGTCGCGGTGGACGAGAAGCGTCTCCAGCGCGTTGCACACGCCGATGCGCTGTGTCTTCGCGTTCTCGACGATCGCAGCGGCCTTGGCCAGGTCGGCGCTGGCGTCGATGAACACGTGCGTGGTGCCGGTGCCGGTCTCGATCACCGGGACCTTCGCGTTGTCGACGACACGGCGGATCAGCCCGGCGCCGCCGCGCGGGATGAGCACGTCGACGAGCCCGCGGGCGCGCATGAGGACGTCGGCCCCGGCGCGCCCGTGCTCGTCGATCCCGACCACGAGGTCCCGTGGGAGCCCCTGCTCCTCCAGGACGTCGCGCAGCACGGCGATGAGGGCGGTGTTCGAGTGCAGTGCGGCGGAGCCGCCGCGGAGCACGACGGCGCTGCCGGCCTTGAGCGAGAGCCCGGCGGCGTCGACGGTGACGTTGGGGCGGGCCTCGTAGATCATGCCGATCACGCCGAGGGGCACGCGGACCTCGCGCAGCTCGAGCCCGTTGGCGAGCAGCCCGCCGCGGACCACCTCTCCGATCGGGTCGGGCAGGGCGGCGGCGTCGCGCAGCTGCTGGGCGATGGCGCCCACCCGGTCCTCGTCCAGGAGGAGGCGGTCGCGCAGTCCTGCGTCGATGCCGGCGGCGTCGGCCTCGGAGATGTCCTGGGCGTTGGCGGCGACGATCTCCCCGGCGCGTGCGACGAGGGCATCGGCCATGGAGCGCAGCACCTGGTCCTTGCGCTCGCGGGTGAGGGTGGCGAGCGCGGGCTGGGCGTCCTTGGCGCGGCGGGCGGCGACGAGGACCGCCTCCTCGACATCGGAGGCGGTGCCGGACGCGGCAGAGCCTGGGGCAGCAGAGCCGGGGGCAGCAGAGCCGGGGGCGCTGGGAGCAGAGGTGGGCGTGGGCGCGGGCGTCGAAGTCGTCTCGTCCATCCCTCCACACTAGGCCGCCGGCCCCTCCCCGAGGCAGGCCCGCTCCCCTTCTGGACGTCCCTGGACGTGCGCGGAGTCACGTTGCGCGGTGCTACGGTCGCGAGCACCGGCGCAGCCCGGTCGCAACGGCGGCGTCGTCCTGTCGCCGTCTGCGCCGTCCCCTCGGAAGGAGTCCACGATGAGCACGATCCGCGTCCGCCGCATCTACGAGGACCCCGAGCGGTCCGACGGCGCACGGGTGCTCGTGGATCGCATCTGGCCCCGCGGCGTGAGCAAGGAGCGCGCGGACCTCACGAGCTGGTGCAAGGACGTCGCTCCGTCGACCGAGCTGCGCAAGTGGTACCAGCACGACCCCGAAAAGTGGGAGGAGTTCGCCGAGCGCTACCGCGCGGAGCTCGACGACACCGAGCGCGCGGAGGCCCTCGACGAGCTGCGCGGCTACGCGGCGAAAGGGAACCTCACGCTGCTCACCGCCTCCAAGCGCGACGACATCAGCGAGGCGACGGTGCTGAAGGACGTGCTCCAGGAGGAGCGCAAGGGCAAGCAGGCCTGAGGGCGGGGTTGCCGCGAGCTGCGGAGCAGGCGGCGCGGATGGGACAGAATCGGAGCATGCACTCCGACTCCCCCTCCCCTGCGCCCGCGCCGTCCGCACAGTCCGCTTCGGCGCCGGCCTCGCCCGGAACCTCCCCGTCCCGGCGATCGCCTTCCGGGTCCGCGTCGAACGAGCCGGGCCCGTCCCGGCCGGGGATCGTGGTGGTCGGCTCGATCAACGCCGATCTCTCCACGCGCGTCGCCCGACACCCGCAGCCCGGCGAGACCCTGCATGGCACGGGCGGCGAGGTGCGCCCGGGCGGCAAGGGCGCCAACCAGGCGGCCGCCGCCGCGCTGCAGGGAGGCGCCGTCGCGATGGTGGGTGCGGTCGGCGATGACGCCATGGCAGCCGACGCCCTCTCCGTGCTCTCCACGAGCGGCGCGGACCTCTCCGCGGTGCACCAGGTGGACGGGCCGACGGGCCTCGCAGTGGTCACGGTCTCCGACGACGGGGAGAACACGATCGTCGTGGTCCCCGGCGCGAACGCGACCATGGACGCCGCGCGGGTGCGCGAGAGCGGCGACCTCATCGCGGGCGCCGGGGTCGTCGTCCTCCAGGGCGAGATCCCGCGCGACGGGATCGAGGAGGCCGCCCGCCGCACCCAGGGACGCCTGATCCTGAACCCCGCCCCCGTGCTCGAGCTCGACCGCGACGTGCTGCTGCGCGCGGACCCGCTCGTGGTCAACGAGCACGAGGCGGCGCTCGTCCTCGATCTGCTCGAGGAGCACGCGGGCTCCTCCCCCGCTCCGGAGGACCTCGCCCACGCCCTGCACACGGCAGGCATCGAGAGCCTCGTGATCACGCTCGGAGCCGAGGGCGCCCTGGTCGGAGTGTCGGGAGCCGACGACGATCCGCAGTCCGACAGGGCCTGGTCGCTCGTGCGGGTGCCCGCCGTCACGGTGCGCGCGGTGGACACCACAGGAGCCGGGGACGCCTTCGTCGGCTCCCTCGCAGTGCGGCTGGCGGAGGGCGCGTCCCTCGTCGACGCCGCCCGCTTCGCCACCCGGGTCTCCGCCGCATCGGTGACGCGGGAGGGAGCGCAGACCAGCTACCCGCGCAAGGGCGAGGAGCTTCCCGGCGCCTGAGAGCGCCGCGCACCCCGTGCGGCCCAGGATGCCGCATCCTTCCCGACCCCCGAGAGCGCTGCGCACGACCCGGCACCCGAGCGTGCTGCGCACGTCCTGGCCACCGAGAGTGCTGCCCACGTCCTGGCCACCGAGAGTGCTGCGTAACGGTCGTTATGAGCGCTCATAACGACCGTTACGCAGCACTGAACGCCCCGGAGGAGCCGACGCGCCTCGGTGGAGCCGACGTGCCTCGGTCGGGCCGGCGCGCCTCGAAGGAACCGACGTCCGTCGGCCACCGATCGCTCAGCGGTGGGGCCGACATTCGCCAGCCGCCGCTCACTCAGCGGAGCCGGTGGCGTCCGCAACGGGAGAGGTGATCAGCACCATGTCGTCGCGGTGCACCACGGAGCGGCCGTAGCGGTCGCCCATGCGGTCGCGCAGCTCCTTGGTGGTGAGCCCCGCCATCGCGCGCAGGTCCTCGCTCGAGTAGGTGACGAGGCCGCGGGCGATCACGTCGCCGTCGGGCGCCGCGATGTCCACCGGGACGCCCGCGGGGAACGCGCCGTCGACCTCGGCGATGCCCACGGCGAGCAGGGAGCGGCGGCGGGAGCGCAGGGCCTCGGCCGCGCCCTTGTCGACCACGAGGGTCCCCGCGCCGCGCGTCGCGTACCGCAGCCACACCAGGCGGGAGCGGCGGCGGCCCTGCTGGGCCGGGAAGAAGGTGCCCACGTCCTCGCCCGAGACGCCGCGCCCGAAGTTCTCGGCGGCGGTGAGCAGCGTCGCGGTGCCCGTGCTCGCGGCGTGGTGGGCGGCGTCGAGCTTGGTGACCATGCCGCCGGTCCCGACGGAGGAGCCGACCGAGCCGACCTTCACGTCGGTGAGCGCCGCGAAGTCCTCGACCACGCTGAGGCGCTCGGCGTCCGGCTCGGCCGGGTTCTTCGTGTAGAGCCCGTCGACGTCGGTGAGCAGCACCAGCAGGTCGGCGCCCAGCAGCTGGGAGACGAGAGCGGCGAGGCGGTCGTTGTCCCCGAAGCGGATCTCGTGGGTGGCGGTGGTGTCGTTCTCGTTGATGATCGGGATGATGCCCAGGCCCAGCATCGCCTCGAGGGCGGTGCGGACGCTGCCGTAGGTCTCGCGCCGGATGACGTCGGCCTCGGTGAGCAGCACCTGCCCGGTGATCCGTCCGTGCGCGCCGAAGGCCGCGGACCAGGCCGTGGCCAGCAGCGCCTGGCCGACGCTCGCGGCGGCCTGCTGGGAGGGCACGTCGGTCGGCCGTGCGTCGAGGCCCAGGGGGCGCAGCGACGCGGCGATCGCGCCCGAGGAGATGATGACGACGTCCCAGCCGTCCTCGAGCAGCGCGGCGATCCGGTCGGCGATGATCCGCAGCCCGGTCTCGTCGAGGTGGCCGTCGTCGCGGGTGAGGCTCGAGGAGCCGATCTTCACCACCGCCCGACGGGGTCCGGGGATGTCGGTGCGCGCCTGCAGTCGCGCCGGCTGGTGCGGTTCGTCGGTCACGGTGGCCATGGTCAGTCCTCCTGGTCGTCGATCGCGGGATCGGCCCAGTGCCCGGCGCGGCGCTCCTCCTCCATCGCTGCCAGACGTCCCATGCGGGCCTCGGTGCGGGCACGCTGCTCCTCGCGCTTCTCATCGCGCGTGGGGCGGTGGTGGTCCTCGAGTCGACGGTCGGTGCCGCGGCGGCCGAGCAGCTCGGCGCCTCCCACCATTGTGGGCTCCCAGTCGAAGACCACGGCATCCTGTCCAGGACCGATGACCACGGTGCTGCCGGGGACGGCCCCGGCGCGGTAGAGCTGCTCCTCGACGCCGAGGGTGGCGAGGCGGTCCGCGAGGTAGCCGACGGCCTCGTCGTTGGAGAAGTCGGTCTGGCGCACCCAGCGCTCGGGCTTGTCGCCGACGACCCTGTACACCTTGTCGCCGTCGTACTGCTCGGTGACGACCTCGAACTCCTTGGCGCCGAACGACCGCGGGGTGAGGACGATGGGCGCGGCCTCCGGCTCGGGCAGCCGGGCGCGGGCCTGCTCGACGAGCTCGGCGAGGGCGAAGCCGAGCTCGCGCAGGCCCCGGCGGGAGACGGCGCTGACCTCGAACACGGGCACGCCGCGCTCGGCGAGGCGGTCGCGGACGAGGTCGGCCATGTCGGCGCCGTCGGGCACGTCGGTCTTGTTCAGGACCACCACGGTGGGCCGCTCCATGAGCGGCGTGCGGTCCTCGGTCTCCTCGTCGAGGCGGCCCGCGTAGGCGGCGAGCTCGCCCTCGATGGTCTCGAGGTCCTTCACGGGGTCGCGGTCGGACTCGAGCGCGGCGGCGTCGAGCACGTGGACGATCACGTGGCAGCGCTCGATGTGGCGCAGGAAGTCCAGCCCCAGTCCCTTGCCGCTGCTCGCGCCGGGGATCAGCCCGGGCACGTCGGCCACGGTGAAGCGGTGCTCCCCCGCCTCGACGACACCGAGGTTCGGCACCAGGGTCGTGAACGGGTAGTCGGCGATCTTGGGCCGGGCCGCGCTCATCGCGGCGATCAGCGAGCTCTTGCCGGCGCTCGGGTAGCCGACGAGGGCGACGTCCGCGACGCTCTTGAGCTCGAGGACGAGGCTGCGCTCCTGGCCGGGCTCGCCGAGGAGGGCGAAGCCGGGCGCCTTGCGCTTCGGGGAGGCGAGCGCCGCGTTGCCCAGGCCGCCCTGTCCGCCGCGGGCGGCGACGAAGCGGGTGCCGGTGCCGACCATGTCGACGAGCACGTTGCCGTCCTTGTCGGCGACCACGGTGCCGTCGGGCACGGGCAGGATCAGGTCCTCGCCGCGGGAGCCGTGGCGCATGTCGCCCTTGCCGAAGTCGCCCGAGCTCGCGCGCTGATGGGGCTTGTGGTGGTAGCTCAGCAGCGTCGTCGTCGAGGGGTCGACCTCGAGCACCACGTCGCCGCCGCGGCCGCCGTTGGCCCCGTCGGGCCCGGCGAGCGGCTTGAACTTCTCGCGGCGGATGGAGGCGGAGCCGTGCCCGCCGTCACCGCCGGTGACGTGCAGGACGACGCGATCGACGAAGGTGGCCATGGGTCTCTCCTGCGGACGGCGGGATGGTGCTGCGGGGAAAAACGTGAAGGGGCGGAGCAGGTGCTCCGCCCCTTCACGAGGGTATGTGCTGCGTCGCGCTGTGCGCGCCGCGCCGGGACCGAGGTCTCAGACGCCGGCGATCACGTTGACGACGTTGCGGTCGCGCTTGCGGCCGAACTCCACGGTGCCCGCGGTGAGCGCGAACAGCGTGTCGTCGTTGCCGCGGCCCACGCCCGCACCGGGGTGGATGTGGGTGCCGCGCTGGCGCAGGATGATCTCGCCCGCGCCGACCTGCTGGCCGCCGAAGCGCTTGACGCCGAGGCGCTGCGCGTTGGAGTCGCGACCGTTCTTCGAGGAGCTCGCGCCCTTCTTGTGTGCCATGGGAAGAACCTTCTCTCGTTCAGCCTGGAAGGGCGACGCTCAGGCGATGCCCGTGATCTTCAGACGGGTCAGCTCCTGGCGGTGGCCCTGGCGCTTCTTGTAGCCCGTCTTGTTCTTGTACTTGAGGATGCGGATCTTCGGACCGCGGAGGTCCTCGACCTTCTCCGCCGAGACGGTGACCTTCTCGAGGTCGCCCTTGGCCGAGGTCACCGCGTCGCCGTCGACGAGCAGCACGGGCGTGAAGTCGACGCTCTGGCCCGGCTCGCCGGCGACGCGGTTGATCACGATGGTGTCGCCGACCGACACCTTCTCCTGACGACCGCCTGCGCGGACGATTGCGTACACCACGTCACTGCTCCATCTTGGTTCGTACTGGGTCGTCGTCTCCCGCCGCACCGCCTCCGGCGCTCCGGGGCGGAGAGCTGGGCGGGTGACGTCCGGGCCGGGTGCGCGACCCGCGAGGGTCGCAGCTCCGCCGACCGAGCGGCCGGGAACGACGATCGACGCGTTCTGCGCCGAGGGACAGCCTACGAGGCCCGGCCGGACCGGTCAAGGCTCATGACCGGTCCGACCTGCGATTTCACCGCTGAGAGCCTGTGGAACTCATCACGCGTCGGCGGCGCTGTCGTCGCGCTCCTCGGCGCTCGCGGAGCCGTCCGCGGCATCGGGGGTGACCTCGGTCGCCTGCTCCGGCGTGTCCCCCGCGGCCTGCGCGGCGTCTGCCTCCACCGTCACCGCCTCCCCGTCGACGACGACCTCGGGGTGCTCCTTGGAGCCCGTGGCCGCCGCGATCGAGGCGATGGTCGCGCGGGCGAGGGCGCGCGAGGCGCTGTCGGACTCGAGGCGGTGCACGTCGGTGGAGGCGGTGAGCTCCTCGACGGCCTCCTTGGCGCTCTGGGATCCGCGGTCCGAGCCGCCGTTCCCGCCGCCGGAGCCGTTGCCGCTGCTCCCGTTCCCGCCGTTCCCGCCGCCGTTGCTCCCGTTGCCGCTGCTCCCGCTGCCGCCCTTGGACTTGCCCTTGCGGCGGCGGCCGCCCTTCGAGGAGTCGTCGTCCTGGGAGCCCTGGCCGCCGTGGTGCTGGTGGCCGGTGTCCACGCCGTCGAGGTCGACGATCATGCCGCGGCCCGCGCAGGCCTCGCAGGTCGTCGAGAAGGTCTCGACCAGGCCCGCGCCCACGCGCTTGCGGGTCATCTGCACGAGGCCCAGCGAGGTGACCTCGGCGACCTGGTGCTTGGTGCGGTCCCGCCCCAGGCACTCCACGAGGCGGCGCAGCACGAGGTCGCGGTTGGCCTCGAGCACCATGTCGATGAAGTCGATGACGATGATCCCGCCGATGTCGCGCAGGCGCAGCTGGCGGACGATCTCCTCGGCGGCCTCGATGTTGTTCTTGGTGACGGTCTCCTCGAGGGAGCCGCCGGCGCCGGTGAACTTGCCGGTGTTCACGTCGATGACGGTCATCGCCTCGGTGCGGTCGATGACCAGGGAGCCGCCCGAGGGCAGGTAGACCTTGCGGTCCATGGCCTTCAGCAGCTGCTCGTCGATGCGGTGCTTGGCGAAGACGTCCTTCTCGCCGACGTGCTTGGTCACGCGCTCCAGCAGGTCGGGGGCGACGTCGGAGACGTACTCGTGCACGTCCGAGTAGACGCCCTCGCCCTCGACGATCAGCGAGGTGAAGTCCTCGTTGAAGACGTCGCGGACCACCTTGATGGCGAGGTCGGGCTCCTGCGAGAGGGAGGCGGGAGCGGACTTCGACTTCTGCGCCTTCTGGATCCGGTCCCACTGCTTGCGCAGGCGCTCGACGTCGCGGGTGAGCTCCTCCTCGCTCGCGCCCTCGGAGGCCGTGCGCACGATGACGCCCGCGTCCTCGGGGATGACCTGCTTCATGATCTTCTTCAGCCGCGAGCGCTCGGCGTCGGGCAGCTTGCGGGAGATCCCGGTCATCGAGCCGCCGGGCACGAAGACCACGTAGCGGCCCGGCAGGGAGATCTGGCTGGTCAGCCGCGCGCCCTTGTGGCCGATCGGGTCCTTGGTGACCTGCACCAGCACCGGGTCGCCGCTCGAGAGCGCGAGCTCGATGCGGCGGGGCTGGCCCTCGAGCCCGGCCGCGTCCCAGTTGACCTCGCCCGCGTACAGCACGGCGTTGCGACCCTTGCCGATGTCGACGAAGGCGGCCTCCATGGACGGCAGCACGTTCTGGACCTTGCCCAGGTACACGTTGCCGACCATCGAGGTGTGCGACTTCTGGGCCACATAGTGCTCGACGAGGATGTCGTCCTCGAGCACCGCGATCTGCGTGCTGCCCTTGCGCTCGCGCACCACCATGGAGCGCTTGACGGACTCGCGGCGCGCGAGGAACTCGGCCTCGGTGATCACGTTGCGGCGGCGGCCCTGGTCGCGTCCCTCGCGGCGGCGCTGCTTCTTGGCCTCCAGGCGGGTCGAGCCCTTGACGGCCTTGACCTCGTCACGGGCCTCGCGGACCTTGACGACGGTGTTCGGCGGATCGTCGGGCGACGGGCCGTTCTCCGAGTTCGAGGACGAGCCGGAGCGGCGGCGGCGACGACGGCGGCGCGAGCTCGAGCCGCCCGAGGAGCCGTCCTCGTCCTTGCCCTGGTCCTCGCCGTCCTGGGAGTCGCGGTCCTCGGAGTTGTCCGCCGAGGACTTCTTGCCGTCCTTCGTCGCGCGCTCGGAGGCGTCGTCGGAGGTGTCCTCGGAGCGCTCATCGTCGTCGCGCGAGTCCTCGTCCTCGCGATCGGCCGAGTCCTCGCCGCGACCGCGACCGCGACGACCGCGGCCGCCCCGGCGGCGACGTCGACGGGAGGAGCCTGAGGACTGGCCGTCCTCCTCCTCGCCGTTGCTGTCGTTTTCCTCGTCCGCGCCGCTCGCATCCGCGTCGACGTCGTCCTGGGCGCCGTCGCGCCGGGTGCGGCGGTCCTCGCCTGCGTCCTGACCGTTCTCCTCGCCCGACGCGTCCTCGGAGGACTCGCCCCGGGAGGATCCGCGGCGGCGACGGCTGGAGGAGCGGCGCCCGCGGGAGCCGCGGCCGCGGCCGCCCTGCCCCTCCTGCGCCTGCTCGTCCGTGCTGACCTGGGTCTCCTCGACCTCTGCGGCGTCCTCGCCGTCGGCGGGCGCCTGCTCCTGCTCGGGGAGCACGGCCTCGCTCTGGGGCCGGGTGGCGCGGCGTCGGCGCGACCCGCGGGAGGCAGTGCCGAAGGACAGCTCCGCGCTGCCGGACTGGTGGTCCTCGTCGTCGTGGCCGGCGCGCTGCTCGGGCACCGTGGTGCGCTTCTCGGGCGTGGGCGCCTGGAAGATCAGCGAGGCGAAATCGATCTGGGTCTGCTCGCGCACGGCCCGCTTCGGCTCCTGCGGGCGGTTCTCGGCGAGGGCCTGCAGATCCGCGGCGACACCGCTGGGCCGCTCGGAGTCCGCCTCGGCCGGGGCGTCGGACGCGGTCTCGGCGTCGTCCTCGGAATCCTCAGGGGCCGTCTCCGTGCTCTCGACATCGACGGTCTCGTCCGCGGCATCCGCCGCAGCATCCGTCTCGGGCGCCGGCTCGGCGACGGTCTCGGTCA
The DNA here is from genome assembly GCF_022346485.1 of Brachybacterium sp. ACRRE. Lineage (NCBI taxonomy): Bacteria > Bacillati > Actinomycetota > Actinomycetes > Micrococcales > Dermabacteraceae > Brachybacterium > Brachybacterium sp. ACRRE. The sequence continues at coordinate 29,789 of NZ_JAKRMO010000016.1, forward strand.
CGGCGGGCTCGGCGTCGGCCTCGACGGTCTCTGCGGGGGCGACCGGCGCGACGGGCGGGCCGGCGGGGGCGCCAGCGGCACGGCGACGACGCCTGGTCGCGGGCTTCTCGGCCGCTGCGGGAGCCGGCTCGCTCGGGGGCGTCTGCTGGGCGGCGACGGTGGTGTGCCGCTGGGGAGCGTCGGCCTCGGGCGCCGTCTCCTGGTGCTGCGGGGCGCCGACCGGGGATCCGGCGCGGCGGCGCGGACGCTTCGCCCTCCCCGTTCCGCTCGTGGTGCTGGGCGTCTCCTGCGACGCCGACGTCTCGGGGGTGCTGATGTCCTCAGCCATGGGGCTGCTCCTCATAGAGGGACCGACGCACCCCGGGCCCTTCGGTCATCGTCCATGCGGACGGAAGTCGTTCGCCCTCTCCGGCGCGCGGCTCCAGGTCAGGAGCGCTGCGATGTCGGCCGCTCGAAGCATCTCGATCGCGCTGTGCGCGGTATCGGTGCATGGCTGGTCGACCCCGAGGAGGTTCCCCCTCCGGGTACGCGGAGGAAGAGCGCTCCCGGCAGTATGGCACAGGCGAGCGCTCCTCCCGGGGACGTGGGCACCCGTGAGACGCGTGCGACGGGGCCCGCGCGAGAGGACCGGAAGCGCTCGGGCGGGCTCGGGCACGCTCGGGACGGCGCATGACGGTGCGGGCGATTCCCGCTGGCGGCAGGACCATCGTCCCTCTGCGGCCGCTCCCCCGGGTCCTACGCTGAACGTGAACGCGGCGCACTCGCGTGCCGCGCCGTCCCCTCGCCCCACGGAGGACAGGTCCCATGGAAGCCCTCGACATCGCTCGGTGGCAGTTCGGCTCGATGACCGTCTACCACTTCCTCTTCGTCCCGCTCACGATCGGCCTGTCCTTCCTGGTCGCCGTCATGCAGACGATCTCCATGCGCGCGCGCAGCCCGATCGCCAAGGACGCCTGGACGCGCCTGACGAAGTTCTTCGGCTCGATGCTCATCGTGAACTTCGGCATCGGCATCGCCACCGGCATCCTCCAGGAGTTCCAGTTCGGCATGAACTGGTCGGAGTACTCGCGGTTCGTGGGCGACGTGTTCGGCGCCCCGCTGGCCCTCGAGGGACTCGTCGCCTTCTTCATGGAGTCGGTGTTCCTGGGACTGTGGATCTTCGGCTGGGGCCGCCTGCCCGAGAAGGTGCACCTGCTGACCATCTGGTGCGTCTCCTTCGGCACCATGGCCTCGGCCTACTTCATCGTCGCCGCGAACTCCTTCATGCAGCACCCGGTGGGAGCCTCGATCAACCCCGAGACGGGCCGCGCCGAGCTCGATCCCGACAAGGGCGGGCTGTGGGCGATCCTCACGAACATCACCACCCTCGTGGCCTTCCCGCACATCATCTTCGGCGCGCTGCTGGTCGCGGCCGCCTTCATCACCGGCGTCGCCTCGTGGCACATGGTCACCCACCACAACCGCGCGCGCACCGCGGGACTGACCACCGACGAGGGACGTGCGCACGACCAGCAGGCGCGCACGATCTTCCGCCCCGCCGTGCGCTTCGGCGTGATCGCCCTGTTCATCGCCGGCCTTGGCCTGTTCGTCACGGGCGACCAGCAGGGCCAGATCATGTTCAAGCAGCAGCCGATGAAGATGGCCTCCGCGGAGGCGCTCTGCGAGACGGAGACCGGGGCGTCGTTCTCGATCCTCACCGTCGGCGGACCCCAGGCGTTCCATCAGGACTGCGGCGACGTCACGCACGTCATCCAGGTTCCCTACGTGACCTCGTTCCTGGCCACGCACACCTTCGATGCGACCCTGCAGGGCGTCGACGAGCTGCAGGCGAAGGACCTCGAGACCTACGGCACCACAGTCACCGACGTGCACGGCGAGCAGCACGCGGCCGACTACCGGCCCAACCTGTTCGTCACCTTCTGGTCGTTCCGCCTGATGATCGGCCTGGCCGTGTTCAGCGCGGTCCTCGCCTTCTGGGCGCTGTGGATCACCCGCGGGCGGGGCGAGAAGGCGCGCACCTCCGGCTCGCAGGTCTTCAAGTGGTTCGCCGTGCTGTCGATCCCGATGCCGTTCTTCGCGAACGCCGCCGGCTGGGTCTTCACCGAGATGGGCCGACAGCCCTGGGTGGTGGTCCCCAATCCGGACGACCCCACGGTGTTCCTGATGACGATGCAGGGGGTGTCGGGCAATCCCGCCTGGATGGTGATCACCTCGCTCACGTCCTTCGCGCTGCTCTACACGGTGCTCGCCGTGATCTGGTTCCACCTCATGCGCAAGGCCGCACTGAAGGGCATACCCCTGCCCCGGCGCGATCCCGAGACGCAGCAGCTGGACACCCCCACCCTGTCCTTCGAGTACTGAGGGAGACACGGAGCCATGGATCCCGTCCTCACCGACCCCACCGCCGTGCAGACCGCGTGGTTCTGCCTGATCGCGTTCATGTTCGCCGTCTACTTCGTGCTCGAGGGCTTCGACTTCGGCGTGGAGATGAACCTGGGCGTCCTGGGTCGCGGCGACAGCGAGCGCCGCGGCACGATGCTCTCGACCATCGGCCCGATCTGGGACGGCAACCAGGTCTGGCTGATCACCGCCGGCGCCTCGCTGTTCGCGGCCTTCCCCGAGTGGTACGCGACGCTGTTCTCCGGGTTCTACATCCCGCTGCTGGTCATCCTGCTCTCGCTGATCCTGCGGGTGTGCGCCTTCAAGTGGCGCGACAAGCTCGAGGGCCGTCGCTGGCGCACCGGCTGGGACGTCGTCCACACGATCACCTCGCTGCTCCCCTCGTTCCTGTGGGGCGTCGCCTTCTCGAACATCGTCGCGGGCGTCGCGATCGACGAGAACAAATGGGTGACGACCTCCGTGCTGGGCCTGCTCACCCCGTTCGGCCTGCTGGGCGGGCTCGTGTTCGTGATGCTGTTCTGGACCCACGGCTCGCTGTACCTGGTGCTGCGCACCGGCGACCCGCTGCGCGCGGACGCCCGCGCCCTCGCGGGCCGCACGATCTGGCCCACGACCGTGCTGGGCGCCGTGTACCTGATCTGGGCGCAGCTGACCGTCTCCCACACCGCTCTCACCTGGATCCCGCTCGCCGTCGCCGCGCTCGCGCTCATCGCGGTGATCGCGGGGAACCGCGCGCGCCGCGATCGCCTCGCCTTCCTCGCGAGCGCGATCGCGATCGCCGCGGCCGGCGTGCAGCTGTTCGCGGGACTCTTCCCGTTCGTGATGCCCGCCGCGAACGATGCGGCCCATTCGCTGACCGTCGCGAACGCCTCCTCCTCCCCGCACACCCTGACGGTGATGCTGATCGCCGCGTGCGTGCTGCTGCCGTGCGTGATCGCGTACACGATCTGGGCGTACTGGGTGTTCCGCCATCCGGTGACCGGCGACGGCTCGGACGCCCCGGAGTCCCTGCTGGCGCGTGCCCGCCGCGGCTACCGGCAGGCCTTCGAGCAGGAGTGAGACCCTCAGCCATGGACCAGGCGACCCCGCGGACCGGACGGCGCTCAGGCGAGCGCCGTCCGCCGCTGGATCCCCGGCTGCTGCGCGAGGTCGCGGCCGCCCGCCGGCACGTCGTGCGGACCACGGCGCTGGGCCTGGTGCAGGCCGGGGCCGTCATCGCGACGGCCCTGCTCCTGGCCCGCCTGGGCGCCGACCTCCTCGTGGACCACCGCTCCCCTCTGGACTTCCCCGCCCTGCTCGCAGGGCTCGTGGCCGCGCTCGGCGTCCGCGCCCTCGCGGTCCTCGTCGAGCAGCGCACCGCCCATCGGGCGGCCACGGCGGCCATCGCCGACCTCCGCTCCCGCCTCATCGGCCACGCGGCGCGCCTGGGCCCGCGGGCGGGCGCCGGGCGCGGCGCGGACCTGACGACCCTGGCGACGACGGGCCTGGAGAAGCTGCGCCCCTACCTCGTCGGCTACGTGCCCCAGCTCCTGCTCTCGGCCACCGTCACCCCGCTCACGCTGCTCACGATCCTGCTGCTGGACCCCACGAGCGCCGGCATCGCCGTCATCACGCTGCCGCTCGTCCCGCTCTTCATGATCCTCATCGGCAGGCTCACCGTGGGACGCTCCGAGGCCCTCCTCGCCGACACCCGCACGCTCTGGTCGCAGATGCTCGACCTCGTCGACGGGCTGCCCACGCTGCGCGCGCTCGGCCGCGAGCGCGGGCCCGAGAAGATGGTGCGCGCGCTGGGGGATCGCCACCGCCGCTCGACCATGGGCTCGCTGCGCTACGCCTTCCTCTCCTCGATGGTGCTCGAGCTGCTGGGCACGCTGTGCGTCGCGCTCGTCGCGGTCGCGATCGGCCTGCGCCTGGTCTACGGGGACATGGAGCTCGCTCCCGCGCTCGCGGTGCTCGTGCTGATCCCCGAGGTGTACCTGCCCCTGCGCCAGGTGGGAGCCCAGTTCCATGCCTCGTCCGACGGCGTCGCCGCCGTCTCCGCCGCCTTCGATGTGCTCGTCGAGAGCGCCCCGGCCGACGGCACCGTCCGCTGCCCCGACCTGCGCACCGCGACGCTGCGCCTGGACGGCGTCGGCGTGCGATCGCGCGACGGCTTCGCCCCGCACGACGCGAGCCTCGTCGTCCGGCCCGGCACGGTGCATGCGATCGCGGGCCCGAGCGGCAGCGGCAAGACCACCGCCGTGCAGGTCATGCTCGGCCTGCTCGCGCCCGACGAGGGCTCGGCCCGGGTGGTCGCCGCCGACGGCACCGCCACCGCGGTCCAGGACCTGCGCCGGGAGTCCCTCTGGTCCCAGACGATGCTGCTCCCCCAGCGGCCCGTCCTCCCCACCGGCACCGTGCGCGCGGTCCTCGCGGAGGCCGCGCCGCACGGGAGCGCCGACCAGGACCGGCTGGACCGCGCGGCGCGCGCCGCGGGACTGGACCGCGTGATCGCCGCGCGCGGCTGGGACGCCCCCGTCGGGCGCGGCGGCAGCGGCCTCTCGCTGGGCGAGCGCCAGCGCCTCGCGCTCGCCCGCGCACTGCTCGCCCCGGCGCCGCTCGTGGTCCTCGACGAGCCCACGGCGCACCTCGACGGCGCCACCGAGGAACTGGTCCTCGACCTCGTGCGCACTCTGCGGGCCGAGGGGCGGACCGTCGTGCTCGTCGCGCACCGCTCGCGACTGCTCGAGGTGGCCGACGAGGTCACGCGGCTGCGTGCCGCGCACGTCGGTCCGGAGACGGTCGAGGAGGGAGCAGGCCGATGAGCACGATCCTCAGCAGCAGCAACAGCAGCAACAACGAAGGCAGCGGCAGCCGTTCCAGCGCCGGCACCAGCGGCGACGCCGTCTCGGGGCCGTCCGCCGTGCGCCGGATGGTGGGGCTCCTGGAGATCCCCCGCTCCCGACTGCTCGCGGCCGTCCTCGCGGCGATCGCGACCCTCGCCTCGTCCTTCGCCCTCGCGGCGCTGGCCGCCTGGCTGGTGACGACCGCATGGACCATGCCGAACGTCCTGGACCTCACGGTCGCCGTGGTCGGGGTGCGCGCGCTCGGGATCTCCCGCGGCGTCTTCCGCTGGCTGGACCGCATGCTCACCCATGACGTCGCCCTGCGGGGCGTCGTCTCCCTGCGCACCAACCTGTACTCGGCTCTCGCCCGCCGCCGCGGGGACGCCCTCAGCCGGGTGCGCCGGGGCGACCTCCTCGCCCGCCTGGGCGACGACGCGCAGGAGCTCGGGGACCTCGTGATCCGGGCGATCGTGCCGGGACTGGTGGCCGTGGTGATGACGGTGGTGGTCGTGCTGACGATCGCCCCGCTCAGCCTGCCGGCGGCCGCGTGCATGCTGCTCGCGCTCGTGCTCGCCGGGGTCCTCGCGCCCCTGGCGGCCCACCGGGCGGCGCGGCTCACCGAGGCGGCCGTCGTCGAGACCCGCTCCGAGCTGACGGCGAGCGGCCTGGGGGTCCTGGACGATGCGACCGCCCTGCGGGTGCAGGGTCGACTGGGCGAGCGCATGGAGGAGCTCGCGCGGGCGCAGAGCGACCACGACGCCGCGATCGACCGCGCGGCGCTCCCCTCGGCCCTGGCCGCGGCGTCGGTCCCGGCGGTGATGATCCTCGCCGTACTCGGCTCGGTCCTCGCGGCGGGCGGCGCCTGGCTGCACGGCGGCGCGGGGGCGGGGGCGATCGGCATGCTCGTCCTGCTCCCCCTCAGCAGCTTCGAGGCCGTCACCGCGCTGCCCGCGGCGGCCTCCCAGCTGGCCCGCACGCGCGCCGCCGCCGCGCGCCTCGAGGACGCCGTCGGCCCCGACGCTCCGGCGCCCGGGCCCGACGGGACCGCCGTCGCCGCGCCGGGCGGCGCCGGGAGCGCCGGCCGCCCCACGGCCCTGCATCTGTCCGCGCGCGGACTGTCCGCGGGCTACGGGCAGGACGCCGTGCGGGTCCACGATCTCGACCTCGACCTCGCCCCCGGCGAGCGGATCGCCGTGACCGGCGGCTCCGGCACAGGCAAGACCACGCTCGTGCAGACCCTGGCGGGCCTCCTGGAGCCCGTCGCCGGCATCGTGCGCCTGGGCGGCGATGCGCTCGGCGAGCTGTCCGAGGACGCCGTCCGCGCACAGATGATCGCGCTGCTCGAGGACGCGCACGTCTTCGCCACCACCGTGCACGAGAACCTGCGCGTCGCCCGCGGCGACGTGAGCGCGAAGGAGTGCGCCGCGGCGCTGCGCGCCGTCGGCCTCGACGACTGGGTCGACACCCTGCCCCGCGGCCTGGACACGATGCTCGGGCCCGACGGCACCACGATCTCCGGCGGCGAGCGGAGACGGCTCCTGCTGGCCCGCGCCGTGGTGCGCGCAGCGCCGATCACGCTGCTCGACGAGCCCACGGAGCATCTCGATGCGGCGCGCGGCGACGACCTTCTGCGCCGGCTCCTGGATCCCGCCGACGGCTCCCTCCTCCCCGTCGGCGCGAGCGCTCTCGTGGTGACCCACAGGGTGGAGGCGATCCCCGCGGGCACCACGGTCCTGCGTATCCTGCCCGGTGGCGGGCACGAGCTCGTGCGTGCCGAGCCCCGCACCGACGAACACGGAAGCACGCCATGACCAGCCAGCCCCCCACGTCTCCACGACCGGCCGAGGCGAGCCTGCACGAGCTCGCGGCCGCCGTCGGCGCGGGCGGGGACGTCGAGGACCTCCTGGACCTGCTGGTCCGCGCGGTGCCGCCCCGCACCGGAGCCGCCGGCGCGGCGCTGGTGCTGCCGCAGCGCCGGGGCGAGTGGAGCGTCGAGGTCGCCGAGGGCCGCGAGGCCGCGCTCCTGCTGGGCGCCGCCCCCGACCCGGGATCCGCGCTGCACGCCGCTCTGGTCAGCGGCGACCCGGAAGCGGTGGGCGCTGTCGACGAACTCGCCCTCGAGGGCAGGACATGGAGCGCGACCGCAGAGATCGTCGAGGCGGGAGAACAGGGCCCGGGCGCTCTGCTCGCCGTCGGCGGAGAGACCTCGCGCAGGGCCGCGCGCCGGGCCCTCGAACCCCTCGCGCTGCTGGTGTCCCTCGCGCTCGACGACCGTCGCGGCACCGCCGAGCAGGACCTGGACGACGAGCGCCGCCGCATCGCCCGGGACCTGCATGACCTCGCGATCCAGGAGCTGTTCGCCGTGGGGATGGAGCTCGAGGGCCTCACCTCCGCGCTCGACGAGGCGGCGGGCGCCGTCTCCAACGCCACGATCCGCCGCAGCGTCGAGACCTCGCTGCTGGGCGTCGAGAACGCGGTCGCCCAGATCCGGCAGATCGTCCAGTCGCTGCGCCGTGAGCGCAGCGAGGCGACGCTCAGCGAGCGGCTCCGTCACGAGACGGGGCTCGCGACCGCCGGGCTCGGCTTCGCACCCGCCCTGCGCCTGCCGCGGAACGCCGCGGCGATGGACGCCGAGGTGCCCGAGGAGATCGCCGAGGACGTCGTCGCGGTGGTCCGCGAGGCGCTCGCCAACGCCGCCCGCCACGCGCACGCGAGCGCGGTGGCCGTCTCGGTGACGCTGTTCAGCGAGGGTGTGGACCGTGTCGTGCAGGTGGCGGTCTCCGACAACGGCCGCGGCATCGACCCGAGCGTGAGCCGCCGCAGCGGCCTGGCGAACATGTCGAGCCGGGCGCGCCGCCATCAGGGCTGGGTCGATGCGATCTCGCTCGAGCCGGGCACGATGATCAACTGGCGGGTGACGCTCCCGCCCGCCTGAGGCGGGGTCCCGCCGAGGCGCGGGCTCCCCGGATCGGGGACTCGCTGCTCAGGGCTTCCAGCCGGCCCGACGGCGCGCCGCCACCATCGCCGCGACCTGTGTGCGCCGCTGCAGCCCCAGGGCCTGCAGGATCACGGTGACCCGGTTCTTGACCGTCTTCTCCGCGATCCCCACCTCCTCGGCGATCTCCCGGTTCGAGTGCCCGTCGCCGATGAGCTCGACGATGCGCTGATCGGAGGCGGACAGCTCCGGCCCGTCGGCGACGCGGTCCTCTGGCCAGATCGACTCTCCGCGATGCACGGCGAGGATGGCGCCGACGATGTCCGCGGCCCGCGCCGACTTCAGCACCAGCCCCGCGGCTCCCGCGGCCCGCGACTCGTGGACGGCCGGGTCGTCGTCGAAGCTGGTGAGCACCAGCATCCGCATGTCGGGGTCGACGGCCCGCGCCGCGCGCATGACGTCGATGCCGGTGCCGTCGGGCAGCTGGAGGTCCACCACGAGCACATCGGGCCGGATCGCGGGCAGACGGCGCGCGGTCTCGGCGACGCTCGCGGACTCCCCCACGACCCGCAGGCGTGCATCGGCGGCGACCACCGTCGCGATCCCCCGTCGGACCACCTCGAAGTCGTCGACGAGCATCACGCCGATCGGGGCGTCGTCCATGGCAGAGTCCTCCGCGAGTGATCGGTGCTGGTGGTGGGGTCCGACGCTCGACACGCTACCCCAGCAGGTCACCGCCTTCCTGGGGGCGGCGGGAGAGGCGGGGACCGACGGGCGCCCGCAGCATCCGCGGGCCTCAGGCCTTGTCGCCGGGAAGCTCCGGGATCGCGGCGTACGGGTGCACCTCGACGCGACGCAGCGGAGGGCCGTCCAGGGTCTCGAGGATCTCTTCGCGCAGCTCGTCCGCGAGCGGGCTGTCCTCGTAGCGGGCCTTGTCCTCCTCCGAGCGGAAGATCTCGATGTTCCACAGCACGTCGGGATCGGCGTCCTCGCGCAGCATGATGAAGCGGTCGGAGGAGCCGGACCTGAACATCCCCTCGGTCGCGAGCTCGAACAGCCGGTCCCCCATGCCGGGCTTCGCGCGCATCTGGATGACGTAGCCGGGCTGGTCCTGGAGTGCCATGAGAGTCTCCTTCTGCCGTCGGGAGCGCCCGTCCGGACGCGCGGCCGACGCTAGACCGGCGCCGGCCCTCCCGCAACGCGGGTCCTCCCAGGTCGTACGATCGTCGGGTTCCGACGCTCCGGCCCCAAGCCCTGACCGGCGCGGAGCGAGAACGAGGAGGACTCCGGTGGACCACATGCCCGATGAGCACGCGCACCATGAGCACGTCCCGGGCACGGCGGACCCGCACCACGGGACCCGTGCTCACGACATGTCCGGGATGGCCGTCGGGGCGACGCTGCACTGCCTCACGGGGTGCTCCATCGGGGAGATCATCGGGATGCTGGTCGGCACCGCCGCAGGGTGGACGAACCTCCCCACCACGGTCCTCTCGATACTCCTCGCCTTCGTCTTCGGGTACTCGCTCTCGGCGCTGCCGCTGGTCCGGGGCGGGATCGCCCTGGGCGACGCGCTGCGCCTGGTGCTCGTCGCGGACACCCTGTCGATCGCGACCATGGAGGTCGTGGACAACCTGGTCATGCTGGTGATCCCCGGTGCCATGGGGGCGACGCTGCTCGACCCGCTCTTCTGGCTCTCGATGGCGATCTCCCTGACGATCGCGTTCTTCGCCGCCTGGCCCGTCAACCGCGCGCTGCTGCGCCGCGGCAAGGGGCACGCCGTCACGCACCATGCGCTCGGCGAGGACGCGGCGATGGACAACCGGCCGCTGCTGATCGGCATCAGCGCCTTCCTGCTCGGCGGCTTCATCGCCTCGATCGGCTCGCTGCTGGGCTGATCACGGCTCCCGGCGCGCAGGGCCGTGCCAAGGGGCCATGCGACGAGGCCGCGCCCTGAGCCCCGTGCCTCCTCAGGCCCTGCGCTGGCAGTTCGGGCAGAAGAAGCACGAGCGCTGCTGCAGCACGGAGCGGCGGATGATCGTGCCGCAGCGCGGGCACGGCTCCCCCGCCCGGCCGTAGGCGGCGAGGGAGCGCGCGAAGTAGCCCGACTCCACACGTTTGTGACATTGATGTACGGGAAGAGCCTCGGACGCCCGTTTCCCCAGGTCAGCCGCATTAGCGCGGGACACGGATCGATTTTCAAGGGACCAGCGCTCCTCCCGATCGGACATGAGCACTCGACCATCATGACATTGAACAGGCACACTGCGGGCGGTCGGACAGCACACGAGTGACTACAGCACTTGTCCCTCCTTGGGTCTCGAAAGCAGATGCTTTTGAGACGCAGCCGCCGTCACGAGGAGAGCTCGCAATAGGTCAGCAACCACTGTATCGTTCAGTGTATGCTGACCATTGCTTCGCGCCTCGACGTCATGAACCGGCTGGGCCGGGCCATGGCCGACCCGACGCGCTCCCGGATCCTGATGTCCCTGCTCGACGGCCCGAGCCACCCCGCCGTGCTGTCGCGCGAGCTGGGGCTGACGCGCTCGAACGTGTCCAACCACCTGACGTGCCTGCGTGACTGCGGGATCGTGGTCGCCGAGCCCGAGGGCCGCCAGACCCGCTACGAGATCGCCGATCCGCACCTGGCCGCGGCACTGACGGCGCTGGTGGACGTGACTCTCGCGGTGGACGAGAGCGCGCCGTGCATCGACCCGCACTGCTCGGTGTCCGGCTGCTGCGCCGCGACCGGCTCGGGGGACGCCTCGTGAGCGCCGCCTGCGGCTGCGACGAGCCGACCACCGGCACATCCGAGGAAGCCGAGGAGTCCGAGCGCCCGTGGTGGCGCGACCCGGGACTGGTGGTGCCGATCCTCTCCGGCGTCGCGTTCGGCACCGGCCTGGTGCTGGAGTGGTCGGGGCTGCGCGTCGCGGCGCTGGTCGCGTTCTGGGCGGGCCTGCTGCTGGGCGCGTACACGTTCGTGCCCGGCGCTCTGCGGAACCTGGTCGTCAGGCGGAAGCTCGGGATCGCGCTGCTGATGACAATCAGCGCCGTCGGGGCGGTGATCCTCGGCTACGTCGAGGAGGCTGCCGCGCTGACGTTCCTCTACTCGATCGCCGAGGCCCTGGAGGACAAGGCGATGGACCGCGCCCGCGGCGGCCTGCGCGCGCTGCTGAAGCTCGTGCCGGAGACCGCGACCGTACTGCGCGACGGTGCCTCGGTCGACGTCCCGGCCAAGGAGATCGCCGTCGGCGACGTGCTGCTGGTCCGCCCCGGCGAGCGGGTCGCGACCGACGGGACTGTCCGGTCCGGTCGCTCCAGCCTGGACACCTCGGCGATCACCGGCGAGTCGATCCCGGTCGAGGTCGCGCCCGATGACGCGGTCTCGGCCGGCGCGATCAACACCGCCGGTGTGCTGGAGGTCGAGGCGACCGCCGCGGGCACCGACAACTCGCTGACCACCATCGTTGAGCTGGTCGAGCAGGCCCAGGCCGAGAAGGGCGAGCGTGCGCGCATCGCCGACCGGATCGCCCGCCCGCTGGTGCCCGGCGTGATGGTCCTCGCGGTGCTGGTCGGCGTGCTCGGCTCGCTGCTCGGCGACCCCGAGACCTGGATCACCCGCGCCCTGGTCGTCCTCGTCGCGGCCAGCCCGTGCGCGCTGGCGATCGCGGTGCCCGTCACCGTGGTGTCCGCGATCGGGGCGGCGACGAAGTTCGGCGTCGTCATCAAGAGCGGGGCCGCCTTCGAGCGCCTCGGCGGCATCCGCCACCTCGCCGTGGACAAGACCGGCACCCTGACCCGCAACCGACCCGAGGTCACCGCCGTCGTCGCCGCCGACGGGTTCGACGACGACCAGGTGCTCGGCTGGGCCGCGGCCGTGGAGCAGCACTCGACGCACCCTCTCGCCGCCGCCATCGCCGCCGCGGGCCAGGGAGCCCCCGCCGCGCAGGACGTCGCCGAGGAGGCCGGGCACGGCATCGGCGGCCTGGTGGACGGCCGCCGGGTGACGGTGGGCAGCCCCCGCTGGATCGACGCGGGGCCGCTCAAGGCCCGGGTCGAGGACCTGGAGGCCGAGGGCCAGACCTGCGTGCTCGTGGCCGTCGACGGCCAGCTGGCCGGGGCGATCGGCGTCCGCGACGAGCTGCGCCCCGAGGTCCCCGAGGTCGTGCGCACGCTGCGGGGCCAGGGCGTCGAGGTGAGCATGCTCACCGGCGACAACGCCCGCACCGCGCACGCGATCGCGCAGATCGCCGGGATCGGCGATGTGCACGCCGAGCTGCAGCCCGAGGACAAGGCCCGCATCGTCGCCCGGCTCTCCGAGGCCGCGCCTACGGCGATGATCGGAGACGGCATCAACGACGCCCCCGCCCTGGCCGGTGCGACCGTGGGCATCGCGATGGGTGCGACCGGCTCCGACGCCGCGATCGAGTCCGCCGACGTCGCCTTCACCGGCCACGACCTCGGCCTGATCCCGCAGGCGCTGCGGCACGCCCGCCGCGGCCGGGCGATCATGAACCAGAACATCGTGCTGTCCCTGGCGATCATCACCGTGCTGCTGCCGCTGGCCATCACCGGCGTGCTCGGCCTGGGAGCGGTGGTCCTCGTCCACGAGGTCGCCGAGGTCGTCGTCATCGCCAACGGGCTGCGCGCCGCGCGTGCCCGCAATCGTCAGGCGGGCTGATGCGGGACCGCCCCGATGGAGGGGCATGCGGTTGCGATGCTGAATCGAGTTCTGTCAATATAGAGGCATGTCTAATCAAGCGGCGACCGCTGCACTTCCAGCGACCCGACGGCTCTCGACCCTCGACAGGTGGCTGCCCGCGTGGATCGGCCTGGCGATGGTTGCCGGTCTGCTACTCGGCCGGCTCGTCCCTGGCCTGTCCGGCCTGCTGTCACGGCTCGAGGTCGGCGGCATCTCGGTGCCGATCGCCCTGGGACTGCTGGTGATGATGTACCCGGTGCTCGCGAAGGTCCGCTACGACCGGGTCGCCGCCGTCACCGGCGACAAGAAGCTGCTCATCTCTTCCCTGGTTCTGAACTGGCTCGCTGGCCCTGCGATCATGTTCGCCCTGGCCTGGGCCTTCCTGCCGGACCTGCCCGAGTACCGGACCGGTCTGATCATCGTCGGCCTGGCCCGGTGCATCGCGATGGTGGTGATATGGAACGACCTGGCCTGCGGCGACCGTGAGGCCACCGCGGTGCTGGTGGCGATCAACTCGGTGTTCCAGGTCGTGATGTTCTCGGTGCTGGGCTGGTTCTACCTCACCGTGCTGCCCGGCTGGCTGGGCCTGGACACGCAGGGTCTGGACGTGTCCATGGGTCAGATCGCGCTCAACGTCCTGGTCTTCCTCGGCGTCCCGATCGTCGCCGGCTTCGCCTCCCGGTGGATCGGCGAGAAGCGCCAGGGCCGGGAGTGGTACGAGGAGAAGTTCCTGCCCCGGATCGGGCCGTGGGCGCTGTACGGGCTGCTGTTCACGATCGTGCTGCTGTTCGCGTTGCAGGGCGACGCGATCACCTCCAACCCGCTCGACGTCGCCAGGATCGCGCTGCCGCTGCTGGCCTACTTCGCGATCATGTGGCTGGCCGGGATGCTGCTCGGCCGGGGCCTCGGTCTGGGATATGCCCGGTCGGCGACGCTGGCGTTTACTGCGGCGGGTAACAACTTCGAGCTCGCCATCGCCGTCGCGATCGGCACGTTCGGTGCCGCGTCCGGTCAGGCTCTGGCCGGTGTCGTCGGGCCTCTGATCGAGGTGCCGGTGCTCGTGGGCCTCGTCTACGTCTCGCTGTGGGCGGCTCGTGCCTGGTTCCGCGCCGACCCGTACGCCGAATTGAGGGCATCATGACTACCGCAGAAGCCGTCACCGGTCCCGAGGCTTGCGCGCCGTCCGCGACGCAAGCGATCGGCCAGGAAGCTGCGACGACCGTGGCCGGCGCGTTGAAGGCGCTGGCGGAGCCGCTGCGGCTGAGGATGCTCTCGGCGATCGCGACCGATCCCCGCGGCGAGTCGTGCGTGTGCGACCTCGCCGAGCTCGCCGACGTGTCCCAGCCCACCGTCTCCCATCATCTGAAGGTGCTCAAGGAGACCGGGCTGTTGCTGTCGGAGCGCCGTGGCACCTGGGTCTGGTACCGGATTGCCCCGGCGAGGCGGCGCGCCGTCTCCGCGCTGCTCGACGCGTTCGCCCCCGCCGCGATCGCCGACGCCCCCGAGCATGCGGAGGCCCGCGCTCAGGCGCTGCCGGACATGGACGACCGGGTGACCCGGCTCGGCGAGGAGCTGGCCGACGAGACGGCCGGCCTGGACCGCGACCTCGTGATCGCGATCGTGCGCGAGTCCTACGCGGGCCTTGCCCGCTCGGCCAAGCTGACCCAGCACCTGATCCCGCTCACCGAGCGCTTCGCCCGGCAGCGCCTCGCCGACCTGACGCGGGACCGGGAGGCAGGCCGGCCGCAGGTGCTGTTCGTGTGCGTCGCCAACGCGGGCCGCTCCCAGCTGGCTGCCGCGATCGTCAACCGGCTCGCCGACGGCAAGGTGATCGCGCGTTCTGCGGGGTCGACGCCGTCGGTGGACGTGCACCCGCATGTGCGGTCGTTGCTCGCCGAGATCGAGGGCGAACGAGAAGCGAGCAGCGCATTCCCGAAACCCCTGACCGACGACGCCGTCCGCGCCGCCGACGTGGTGATCACGATGGGCTGCGGCGACGTGTGCCCGATCATCCCCGGCGTCCGCTACGAGGACTGGGCCGTCGGCGACCCAGCGCTGGCCTCGCCCGAAGGCGTCGAAGCGATCCGCGACGACATCGAGCACCGCGTCCGCACGCTCATCGCCGCCCTCACCAACTGAAGGAACAAGGACCCTCATGCCTGAACAGAGCCCCTCCGCGCAGAAGCCCTCCGTGCTCTTCGTGTGTGTCCACAACGCCGGCCGCTCCCAAATGGCCGCCGGCTGGCTCCGTCACCTCGCCGGTGACCGGATCGAGGTCCGCTCCGCCGGTTCGATGCCCGCAGAGCAGATCAACCCCGTCGCCGTCGAAGCAATGGCCGAGATGGGCATCGACATCGCCGCGGAGCAGCCCAAGATCCTCACCACCCAAGCGGTGCAGGACTCCGACGTCGTGATCACCATGGGATGCGGCGACACCTGCCCCTTCTACCCCGGCAAACGCTACGAGGACTGGACCCTCGACGACCCCGCCGGCCAGGGCATCGACGCCGTCCGCCCGATCCGCGACGAGATCCGCGCCCGCATCGAGAAGCTGGTCGACGAACTGCTCGCGCCCGCCGAGCAGGAGGAACGCGGGCAGGTGCCGGCGGTGCTGTTCGTCTGCAAGAAGAACGGCGGGAAGTCGCAGATGGCCGCCGCCCTCATGCGCCAGATCGCCGGTGACTCCGTCGAGGTCTACTCCGCGGGCACGGCCCCGGGGTCGTCGCTCAATGCGCAGTCTGTTGCCTCGGTCGCGGAGGTCGGGGCGAGCATGGCCGGCGAGCACCCCAAGCCGATCGACCCGGCCCTGCTGCGCACCGTGGACCGCGTCGTCGTCATCGGCGACGAGGCCGTCGTCGAGCCCACGCCGGGGATGGCCGGGACCATCGAGACCTGGAACATCGACGAGCCGTCAGACCGCGGGATCGAGGGCGAGGAGCGGATGCGGCTGATTCGCGACGAACTCGCCGAGAAGGCCCGCGGCCTCCTCTCAGAGCTGGTCGTCTCGTCGAAGGCCTGAACCCGGGTCACGCCGTCCGCTCGGCCGTGGCCGCCGCCCGGCGGGGAGCCTGGGTGCGTGCGCTGGCGATCATGAGCACCGTCCCGACCGCCGCCAGGGCGGCGAGGACGAGGAACGCGTGCGCGTAGCCGCCGGTCGTCTCGGCCAGCACCGCGCCGGCGAACGGGGCGAGGGCGGTGGCCAGCAGCACCGGCAGGCCCAGGACGCCGGAGAGGTGGCCGTAGGCGCGCGGGCCCCAGCGGTCGGTGATCGCGGTCGCCGGCGGGAGTGTCGCGATCCCGCGCCCGATCCCGGCAGTCATTGACGCCGCGACCAGCGGGCCGACCGGACCCGGCACGACGGCCAGGGCGAGCGTGCTCGCCGACACCAGGACGAACACCGTCGCGGTGCGCGCGGTCAGCGGGACGCGGCGCGCCAGACCGGTGTAGACGAGGCGGCCGGCGACCTGCCCGATGCCGCCGAGGCCGAGCACCCATGCCGCGGTCTGGGCGTCGAGACCGCGCTCGAGCATGAGCGGGACCAGGGCGAGCAGACCTGCGTACATCGCCAGCGACACCGCGGTCAGCCCGGCCGCGAGCAGCCGGAACTGGGCGCTGCGCAGGACCTCCGATGCGTAGGCGCGGTCGACGGCGGGTTCCTCGGGCCGCTGCTTCGCGGGCCAGGGCCGACGCAGGAGGAACCAATGCGCCGGGACCGTGAGGACGGCGAGGACTACCGCCGCCCACAGGTAGGTCGCCCGCCATCCCGCGTGCGCGCCGACGGTCGCGGTCAGCGGAGCGAACACCGTGCTGGCCAGTCCGGCGACCAGGGTGAGCGTCGCCAGCGCACCCAGCTGACGAGGAGCGAACCAGCCGGTGATCGCGGCGAAAGCCGGCGGGTAGAGCACCCCGGCCATCGCGGCCCCGGCGAGCACCCAGCCACCGACGAAGACCGGCAGTTCCGGCGAGACGGTGATCACGACGAGGGCGAGGACGCCGAGGATCGAGCCGGCGGTCATGACCAGACGCGGCCCGCGCTGGTCGATGATCCGGCCGACCGGCACCCCGGCCAGCGCGGAGACGACCAGCGCGGCCGAGAACGCCGAGGCGACGACGATCGGCGACCAGCCGGTGTCGGCGCTGATCCGCGGGGCTAGGACGGGGAAGGCGTAGTAGAGCAGGCCCCAGGAGACGATCTCGGTCACGCACAGCGCCACCAGCACCGTCCCCAGCGCTGGGCGTGTCGCCGGCTCAGGCAACGGCGGCACCCCGCGGCTGCCGAGCGAGAGCCGTGACCACGTAGTCGGCGTCGCGGTGGACCCCGCGCAGCGTGTTGGAGGAGAACGAGCGCTGGAACTCCAGACCGAGGAAACCCACACCCGGCAGCCCGGTCGCGACCCCACGGTCATGTCTCGGCATGCCGGCTTCGTCGAGGACGCCGACGGAGCGCAGGTACGGCAGATGCGGCCGGTAACCGGTCGCGAAGACCACCGCGTCGCCCTGCTCCCGCGAGCCGTCCGGCCACACGACACCGTCGGAGGTGAACTCGGCGAACATGGGCCGCTGGTCGGGACGTCCCGCCTCCAGCGCCTTCCGGTACTTGTCCGTCCCGATCACCGGGGTGCCGGTGACGATCCGGGCGAGGACAGACGGTGGCAGGAGGTCGGCGCGGGTGACCTTCAGCCACCAGTGCAGATCCTTCCCGGCGATGACCTGCGGCGCGAACCGGACCCGGTCCCGGACCGCCAGCGACGTCTTGGCGTGGTCGGCGAGCTCGTGGGCGACCTGGACGGCGGAGTTGCCCGCGCCGACGACCACGACCCGCCGGCCCGAGAACTCCTCCGGGGACCGGTAATCGGCCACGTGCAGGACCCGGCCGCCGAAGGCCTCTCGCCCGGGGATCGTCGGCACGTGCGGGTTGCCGAACGAGCCCGAGGCAGCGACCAGCGCATCCCCGACCAGGCCGGAGCCGTCGGCGAGCTCGACCGCGAACGACGGACCATCCGCGGCCACGCCGACGACCCGAGCCCCGATTCGGATCTCGACATCAAGACTGCGGGCATAGCCGCGGAGGTAGTCGACGACCTCGTCGCGGCCCGGGTATCCGTCGGGGTCGCCGGGGAACGGGTGGCCCGGGAATGCGCTGTAGCGGCGCGGGGAGAACAGACGCAGGCTGTCGTAGTAGCGCGGCCAGGACCCGACCGGCTCCGGACCGGCCTCAAGGACCACCGGCTCCCAGCCCTTCTCCCGCCCGGCACGGGCAGCGGCGAGCCCGGACTGGCCGCCGCCGACGACGATCAGGCGGCCGCGGCTCATCCCGCCGTCCTCGTGCCGAGCTGGATCAGCTGCGGCGCGGGCGTGCAGCAGCCGCCCGACGACGCCTCTTCCGGTGCGTCGAACAGCCCTGACCCGCCGCACACACCGGTGTCGGGCAGCTCCAGCTCGACCCGCGACGCGGCCTCGTGGTCACCGGCGAGCTCGGCGACCACGCTGCGGACCTGCTCGTACCCGGTCATCGCCAGGAACGTCGGAGCGCGGCCGTAGGACTTCGCCCCGACGATGTAGAAGCCGGGCTCCGGGTGGGCGAGGTCGGCCGCGCCCGTGGCGCGCACCGAGCCGCAGGAGTGGACGTTCGGGTCGACCTCGGCGGCGAGCTTCGCCGGGGCCTGCAGCCGCACGTCCAGGTCCAGGCGCACCTCGGACAGGAACGACAGGTCCGGGCGGAACCCGGTCGCGACGACCACCCGGTCCGCGGGAGCGAGCCGACGGCCATCCTCGGCGACCAGGACCGCCCGGCCGTCCTCGACGACGACTTCTTCGGTGCGGAAGCCGGTGACCAGGTCGACGAGGCCGTCCTCGACGGCCTTCTTCGCCCGCTGCCCCAGGGCTCCACGCTCGGGCAGCTCGTCGGCGACTCCGCCGCCGAAGGCGTTGCCGACGGAGCCGCGGCGCAGCGCCCAGGTCACCCGGGTGGCTGGTACACGGCGCACGAACGTCGCGAGGTCGCCGATGGCGGTCGCCGCCGAGTGGCCGCTGCCGACGACCACGACGTGCTTGCCCGTCAGCGCTGCCGCCTCTTCGCGGCTCGGCGTGCGGTGTCCGAGTAGACCGGCCTCGACCGCGGCCAGCTCGCCCAAGGCAGGCAGCCCGTCCGCGCCCGCCGGGCTCGGGGCCCGCCAGGTGCCCGAGGCATCGATCACCGCACGTGCCTCGAACCGCTCCTCGCACCCGTCGGCGCGCCGGACGTGGACCACGAAGGGCTGCTCGGCTCGACCGGCGTCGACCGAGAGATCGCGCCCCTTGCGGCCGACGCCGACCACGCGCGAGCCGTACCGGACGCGGTCGCCCAGCGCCTCGGCGAGCGGCGCGAGGTAGCCCTCGACCCACTGCGCGCCCGTCGGGTAGCCCTTCTCCGGCGTGCTCCAGCCGGTCGGCTCGAGCAGTCGGCGGGCCGCGGGGTCCGTGAGCTCGGGCCACGGCGAGAAGAGGCGCACGTGGCCCCACTCCGTGACGGCCGACGCCGGGGTGTCGCCCGATTCCAGGACGAGCGGCTCCAGTCCGCGCTCGAGCAGGTGGGCGGCGGCGGCCAGGCCCTGCGGACCGGCTCCGATGACGATGACGGGATTCACTGCAACCTCCACGTATTGACGTTTTTCGATGAGTCGAGCCTGCCTCACGTATCGACAGATGTCAATACGTGAGGCAGAATGGAGGCATGAGCACTTCTCCCGCCATCGAGGCCACGGCCGACGTTGCGCCCTGCTGCGTGCTCGGCGAGACGATCGACGACAGCGTCGCCCACGACCTGGCCAAGGTGTTCAAGGCCCTCGGCGACCCCACCCGGGTCAAGCTCATGTCCCTCATCGCCGGCAGCAGCGACGGCGAGATGTGCGTATGCGACCTCACCGAGCCCGTCGGCCTCTCCCAGCCCACCGTCTCCCACCACATGAAACTGCTCGTCGAGGCCGGGCTCGTCGCCCGCGAGCAGCGCGGCCGCTGGGCCTACTACCGACCCACCATCGACACCCTCGCCGCCGCCGCCAGGGCACTCATCGCCTGATGGAGCCGCCAGCCACTAGGCCGATGACGCCGGCCGACTGGCCCGCCGTCGAGGCCATCTACCGCGCAGGCATCGCGACCGGGCACACCACCTTCGAAGCGGAGCCATCGCCAGACTGGGAAGCGTTCGCCGCCGGCAAGCGCCCGGACCTCATGATCGTCGCCGTCGATGGCGACGACCGCGTGCTCGGCTGGGCCGCCGCCGGTCCCGTCTCCATGCGCGCCGTCTACCGCGGCGTGGTCGAGCACTCGGTCTACGTCGCCCCTGATGCCGCCCGTCGCGGAGTCGGATCGCGGCTCCTCTCTAACTTCCTCGAACTCGCTGATCGCTCAGGCGTCTGGACCGTCCAGTCCTCGATCTTCCCCGAGAACGCCGCCAGCCTGAGGCTTCACCAGAGCGCGGGATTCAGGGTCGTCGGACGCCGCGAGCGGATCGGGCTGATGCCGTGCGGGCCGCTAGCCGGCCAGTGGCGGGACACCGTGATGATCGAGAGACGCGCACCCGCGACGACTTCTTGAACCTCACGACTCCGGCTACGCACCGGGCCGCAAGGTGGTGGTGCTCGTCGGCCGACAAACGCGCACGGTCGACGCCTCGGCCCGTCCGTGCTAGCCTGAGGGCACTACATCCCCCACGCCTCTCCACGATGCGCACTTGGGGGATTTTCTCTGCCCGCATCGAGGAGGGAGCGTCGATGCCCCAGCCGCGCCGCGCGCCCCGCCCGCCTCGCCCGCGCGGAACACTGAGTTACGACAAGCCGCCAATGGAGCTGGAAGAGCTCGTCGACCGCCTCGCCGACCGCGGACTGGTCATCGTCAACCGGGAGCGGGCGCTGCGGCACCTGCGCCACATCGGCTACTACCGCCTCTCCCCCTACACGATCCCCTTCCAACAGGGCGGACCCGAGCATCGCCTGCGCGACGGGACGTCGTTCGACGACGTACTAGACCTCTACGTTTTCGACCGGGCGCTGCGCTCGGTGGTCATCGACGCTCTCGAGCGCGTCGAGGTCGCCGTGCGCGCGGCGCTGACCGATCACATGTCGACGGTCTACGACGACCCGCACTGGTACATGGACGCCTCGCACTTCCGCGACCGCGGCAAGCATGCGGGACTTCTGAAGATCGTCAGGGACACCTGCGACGAGCGGCTCCGCGGCACCCCGGACGCCGGGGAGGACTCGCTGGTCCACCGCTCGGCGCTCGAGCACTACCTCACCACCTACGGCTCACCCGAGCTGCCGCCGTCCTGGCTCATGGTCGAGACCCTCACCGTCGGACAGCTCACCAGCGGGTACCGGAATCTGAAGCGCCGCTCTGATCGGACCGCCGTCGCCCGGAGCATCGGCCTGACAGCGCCCTTGCTCGAGTCCTGGATGCAGACCTACGTCCGCGTTCGCAACGTCTGCGCCCACCACGGCCGACTGTGGAACGTCGGCCTCGGCGTCTACCCGGCGATCCCGAACTCGCCCACCGTGTCCTGGCTCGAAGGAACCGAAGCGCTGCCCGAGCGATCCAGAAAGCGGCTCTACCCCGTCCTCGTCTCCCTGCAGACGGTCCTGGAACCGATCTCCCCGCGCAGCGGCTGGGCGCGGCGACTTCACGAACTGGTCGACTCTCGCCCCGCGATGAACCTGCGTGGCATGGGCATCCCCGACGACTGGGCAGACAACCCGTTCTGGCGTCGACACCTCGACTGAGCCGCCTGACGATCCGTCATGACAGAGGTCGGATTACCACTCGTGGTTGGGTTGAACGCGAGCGTTCGGCTAGCGTTTCCGCTGGCAGGCCGGGCAAAAGTGGCTCGAGCGGTTCATGAAGCGCTCGCGCACGATCGGAGTGCCGCAGCGCCTGCACGGGCGACCCTCCCGCCCATATACATCCAATGTCATGCGTCCGGACTCGACAAGTTTGTGACGTTCACTCACAAGTGAGTCGAGTCGCCAGTCGACTCGCGATTCAATCGGCACTCTACTCGCACTCCTAATCCAGCACGGCAGGACGCCTTGAGGATCATGATACTGATGTGAGTCACCGGGGGCCCTGGCGCTTCAATAGAGGCTTTTCCCGCGGCGGCGACATCGAGCACTCCTCCTCGGGCATCGACGCTGCTCCTGATCTTCAACACTTGCCCGTAGTCGCCACCCGTAGCCCGGCTTGGACGCTCGCCCTGCAAGACGGTGTTCTGAGACCGGACTTCTCGCGCGATCGGGCGGTCGGTTCTCTTCCTGCCAAGGGGATGATCTTGAGGCTTTGCACGGCACACCGCCCAGGCTTTTAACGCTCACATTGCCCGGTGGAGGCGGCACCTGATGCCAGGATGGCCCGGCCGGCGAATTGTCGACCTCTCACCCGCCCGCTCTCATCGACTTCTTCCCTGCACGTTGCGGCCCCACTTGGAAGAGCTGTAGCGCTAGCACCCGCAACGCGTCCGAATCCTGCTCGACAGTGGCGGCCACCGGCCCGGGCGCGAGCTGTCGGAGACTCCCGATCTGGTGCAGGGCGAGGAGCCCGACCATGGATCGAAAGCGGAACTCGACGTCACATCTGCGAAGACCGGGCAACGCTCGGACGAGTTCGTCCAGGTATCGACCTTCGACGGAGGCGACTTCGGAGCTGAAGGCTCGGCGCAGCCGGGGATCGGGATCGCAGACGACTCGGCCAAGGAAGCGCGCAAGGTCGGCGTCATAGATGCTCCCTCGTTCTGCCAGGACGAGTGCGGCAGAGACGAAGGCGTCGACGAGCTCTGCCGCGGTCGGTCGCCCTCCGGCGAACATCTCGTCGAGCCGCCGTTCCCGCTGGGTGTTGATCCGTTCCATGGCGAGGCCGATGACGGCGCGGAAGAGTCCCTGCTTGCTGCCGAAGTGATACTTGACGGCCGCGATGTTCGCCCCGGCCTCCTCGGTGATCGCACGCACCCCTGCTCCGTCGTAGCCGTGTTCGCCGAACATGCGCAGCGCCGCCGTGATCAGGCGATCCGCGGTCTGTCGATCCGAGGTCGTTCCCATGGCACCATCTTAAACGATCGTTTGAAGACATGCGCAGGATGTGCTGGAATGGTGCCTCACGCGTCAAACGATCGATTGAATGCCGTGGCCCGCTGACGGCAACGGCAATGAGACGGAGGTTGGGATGACGAGAGCGGCCATCGTGGTGGGAGCCGGAATCGGGGGTCTGACCGCTGCCCACGCGCTGCAGCGCACCGGCTGGCGGGTCGACGTCTACGAACAGACCCCGGCGATCGCCCCGGTCGGAGCCGGCATCGGGATCGCCCCGAACGCCGTCAAGGCCCTCGACGCACTGGGATTGGGCCACCAGATCCGCAGCCGGGGACGTCGACAAGCGGGCATGGCGATCAGTGACCAGTCGGGCCGCCACCTGCTTCGACTCTCCGGAGACGACATTCTCCGCCGCTACGGAGCACCCTTCTACGCACTCCATCGAGCCACACTGCACGACATCCTGCTGAACCAGCTCGATGCCCAGGCCCTGCACACCGGGCACAGGGCAACAGCGATCGCTACCGGTATCGACTCGGCGTCGGCGACCTTCGCCACCGAGTCCGAGGAGTCGATCACGGCGACGGCCGACATGGTGATCGTCGCCGACGGGGTCCAGAGCCGCCTGCGCGCGGCACTGTTCCCTGAACACCCAGGACCGACCTACGCCGGCTACACCGTGTGGCGTGGCCACGTCGACGCCCCGACTCCGCAGATCCAGCCGGTCCTGTCAGAGACCTGGAGTCGTCGCGGCACCCGATTCGGCATCGCCGCCATCGACAGCGGCATCTACTGGTTCGCCTGCGAGAACCTCGACGAGTTCGACGCGCCGCCGCACCGGCTCGACCTGCTCGCCGACCGATTCCACGACTGGCACGACCCCATCCCCCGGCTGCTCGCCGCGACCGCCGAGTCCAGGCTGCTGCGGCAGAATGTCTACTACCTGCGCGCGCCCCTGCCCAGCTTCGTCCACGGTCGGATCGCGCTGCTCGGCGACGCCGCTCACGCAGTCACCCCCGACATCGGCCAGGGCGCATGCCTGGCCGTCGAGGACGCCGCGGTGCTCGCCGCCATGACCAACACCAGCGGCATCGACGACGGCCTTCACGACTACGACGCCCTGCGCCGCCCCCGCACCCAACGCATGGCCGCGATGTCGGGGCGGATCGGCGCTGTCGCCCAGACCAGCCACCCCCTCGCCGCCTGGTTCCGCGACCGACTGACCCGCGCCCTGCCCACGGGCCTGGCGAACCGAGCCGTCGGCGGTGCCTTCGGATGGACCCCGCCTACTGCCGGACTGGCCGCGCCGTAGATGAGGCGTGACCTGCCGGACCGGTGGTCTGCCATTCCGGCCGGGCCGAGAGGCAGGCTGGGACGACGACCGATGCGGCAGCCGCCGGCTGCGGTCGCTCATGAAGCGGTCTCGACACCCGGCGGCCGTGCGAAGGCCGGGAGCAGGACGGCCTGGATGAACCACGGCGCGTCATCCGGCTCGAGGCGGCCGGCCCGGGCCTCCTCCGCGGCTCCGTTCATCACCACGTGAGCAGTCGTCAGCAGCCAGGTCAGGGGCAGGTCGGACCGGAACGCTCCCTCGCGCTGGCCGCGCAGCAGCAGGCCGCGCATCCGGGCCTCGGCCTTCTCGTGCATCTCGCGGATGCGAGACGCGGGCAGCTCCTTCTGCGCGGCCGCCAGCAGTGCCCGGGACCGGTCGACCAGGGTCCAGCTGGAGGCGATCAGCCGCTGGAGCGCTGAGGCGGGATCGCCGTCCAGCGGCACGTCGGCCAGCACCTCGTCGCCTTTCTCGATGCTCTCGACGAGAGCGGCCTCGATGAGCTCGGCGCGCGTCTTGAAGTGCCCATACAGGGTCATCCGGCCGATGCCCGCCTCGGCGGCGATGTCGGCGACGGAGGCATCGGGGTCCTTCCGGAACGCATCAGGGGCCGCGGCGAGGATCCTCGCCCGGTTGCGCTGGGCGTCCGCCCGCTGGTTGGCCGTCTTTCCTCGGCGCACCGGCTTCTGCTCTCCAGCGCCGGCCATGCTCTTGCCGTTTGGCATGCCCCACCTCTAACTCGTACGGGAATATACGAGATACTCTAGCGGTTAGAAGTCGTACATCGATGCTTGACTTCGGTGAGGGCCTCCCGGCCCGTGACGACTCCGTCGAGAGCGAGAGGACCTGTGGAGCCATGACGACGACGACGCGAGACAGTGAGGTGCGCGATGCCTGAGGCGCGTGCATCTGCGCCCCGGACCGGGGCGAAGCAGTGGTGGGGGCTGGCGGTCCTGGTGATCCCGTCGACGCTGCTGTTCATGATGCTGACGATCCTGTTCCTGGCCGCGCCGAGCATGGCCGCCGACCTGAACCCGACGAGCACGCAGCTGCTGTGGATCCTCGACATCTACGGATTCGTCATGGCCGGGTTCCTCGTCGCGATGGGCGTCCTGGGCGACAGGATCGGCAAGCGGCTGCTCATGATGATCGGCGCGGTCTTGTTCGGGATCGTGTCCATCGCCGCGGCGTTGACGACCAGCCCCGAGCTGATGATCACCTGGCGCGCCGTCCTCGGCCTGGGCGGGGCCATGATGCTCCCGTCCACCCTGGGACTGATCTTCGTGCTCTTCGCCGATCCGAAGGCACGAGGCGTCGCGATCGGCGTCTGGGCAGGCGGGATCTCCGCCGGCGTCGCCCTCGGACCGCTGCTGTCCGGCCTGCTGCTGGAGGTCTTCGGCTGGCAGGCGACCTTCCTGGTCGCGGTGCCGGTGATGGCACTGGTGGCCGTCGGCGCGCCGCTGCTGCTTCCTGAGCACAAGGATCCGACCGCGAGGATCGATCTGTTCAGCGCACTGCTCCTGGTGGCTTCGCTGCTGGCCATCATCTACGGCGTCAAGCGCTTCGCCACCCAGGAGCCGGCCGGGCCGTCGATCGGCCTGCTGATCGCCGGGGCCCTGGTCGGGCTGTGGTTCGTGGTCCGGCAGCTGCGCGCGGCCCAGCCCTTGCTGGACGTGCGCCTGTTCGCCAACCGCACCGTCAGCGGAGCACTCGCGGTGTTCCTCCTGTCGGCCGCGGCGCTGGGCGGGGTGTACTCCCTGTTCACCCAGTACCTGCAGCAGGTCCAGGGGCTCTCGCCCATGCAGGCCGGGCTGTCGATCCTGCCCGCCGCGGCGGTCCTCATCGTCGTCTCGACCCTCTCGCCCATGCTCGCCCGCAGGTTCCGACCCGGCAACGTGATCGCGGTCGGCCTGCTCACCCAGGTCGTCGGCTACATCCTGTTCACCCAGTTCGACGCCGGCACCGGTCTCGCGCTGGTGATCGCGAGCTTCGTCGTCGCCTACCCCGGGGTCGCGCCATCCATGGCGCTGACCACGGACCTGGTGGTGAGCTCGGTCCCACCGGAGAAGGCCGGCGGTGCCTCCGGGCTCGCGACGACCGTCAACGACCTGGGCATCTCCCTCGGCGTCGCGGTCATCGGCAGCATCGGGATCGCCGCCTACCGCAGCCAGATCAGCGGCTCCCTGCCCGATGGGCTGCCACCGGAAGCTGCGGCCGCGGCCGAGACCGGCATCGACGGGGCGCTCGCCGCCGGCGGGCAGCTGCCCGAGACGATCGGCGACGCCTTGACGACCGCGGCCCAGCAGGCGTTCACCAGCGGACTGAACGCCGCCGGGGCCGCCTCCGCGGCCATCGCCGCCGTCGCCGCGATCATCGCCGCCGTCGGACTGCGCCACATCCGCCACACCGGGCGGGCCCACGACGAGGCCGAGAAGGAGGCCGCTCGGGAGTCGTGATGCATCCCGACGCGTCGTGCCCGGCGGGCGGATGGGTCCGCCGGACACGAACGCCGACAGCCGCAATAGGTACAGCGAGAGGACGGCTGATCCGTCCCGCGACGAGCCCGCCGAACCCCGCCGAAGGAGTCACGATGACCAGGTTCAGAGCCACCATCGACGCCCTCAGACGGTCACCGACCGCGAGGCGCGTGCTGGGCTGCCTGCTCCGATGCGCCGTGTCGAGCGCATCCGCGCGCCTCTCGCAGACCGCGCCGACGCCAGGTCGGCGCGAATGAGGCTCCAAGTTCGCCTGGCCGTACGGCTGCGGCGCACGCCGCGCAGGGGCGGTGACGACTGTGCATGCCGCGGAGATGGATCAGCTGGACAGAGTGATGCCCGTGCAAATCATCCTCTCGCTCGGTGGACAGCAGCACCACTCGGGTCGTTCCGCTCATCGACCACCAGGGGCATGTTCGATACCAGAGCCGGCCGAGTGCACTGAGGCCGAACCTCGTTGGTTCAGCACGGAGGTGCTGAATGCGGATGAGCTGACCAGGCCGCCGACAGCTACCGTCGCGTTCGGGCACTGGATCACCGAAGGCCGGCACGATGGTCTGCTTCGATCAATAATGATGACCGCCGATGGTCCGAGTGGCTTCCGGTTCGATGGAGCATGGCACTTGCACCATCGCTGTCAGGAGGGCAGCGATCAGTTCGTTGCAGTGATACCGCGGACTGTTGCCGGTACTCGTAGGGTTGGTGTTCGGCCAGCCGTTAGTCGGCGGTTCGAGTTGGCTCACCGTCGCGGCCGGAGCGTGGTACAAACTCGCGCAGAATAGATTCGGCTCGGTCGATGAATAGCAGGTGTCCTTCGTTGGGGACAAACGTGGCTTGGCAATGTGGGAGACTGGCGGCTAGCTGATGAGCGTCGCTGCCGGGAACATTGTTGTCATCCGCGCCGTGCCAGACTTGCACCGGGACTGTCACGCTGCCCAGCGAAAAACCCCATGGTCGGGTGAACAGGATCCGAAGATCCCAGGCAAAACCCCTCCCACCCTGCCGAAACGCGGCACGCGCATCGGCATCGATCGCTGCTGCGAGGTCAGGGCTGGAGTCGATGCGATCCTGGTCGACGCCGGACATGCCATCACGTAGAGCGGCTAGGCCCCCGCCGGGCCGACGCGACTGACGGGCCATCCGCCAGCCCACGACACCGGCCAGGAAAGGGACTTTGCGCAGCTGGAGGAGTCCTCGTCGTTGGGGGAGCTGACCGTCGGTCAGCCCCTCCAGAGCACCGGTCTTCGGAAGCGGTGCGATCCCGCTGACGACAACAACGTTGGTGACCCGCTCGGACAACTCGTGTGCACAACAGAGCGCGTACGGGCCCCCGCCTGACACTCCCAGGATTCCGAACTGTTCCAGGCCCAGCCGGTCGGCCAAGTTCGTGACGGCGGCCGGCCAATCAGCAAGCCGACGGCCCTTCGTGAACGGCGAGTTGCCATACCCGGGCCTATCGGGCGCAATCACCCGCACGCCCAGGGTGTGACCGGCGGAATCGAACGCACGGGCTTCGACATGAGAGCCGGGCAGGCCATGGCAGAACAGGACCGGCCACCCGTCCCGAGCACCGTACTCGACAAAACTCAGCCCGCTTTTAGGCACGCTATTGGTTCGCTGGATGTCGTACTCCATTCGCGAATGGTAGCTGAAGGGCCGCGCACCCGAAGAGGTGCGCGGCCCCGATGCCTCAGTTCTCCTGGTAGGCGATCACCGCCATCATCCCGGCCTCCCCGTGGTAGACGTTGTGGCAGTGCGTGAGCCACCGCCCGGGGTTGTCGGCGTCGAACTCGACGCGCAGCGTCTTGTTGGGAAGGACGATCGCAGTGTCCTTGCGTGGCCCGCCGCCGGGGAGCTGGTAGGTGTGCCCGTGCAGGTGCATCGGGTGCCACATCGTGGTCGAGTTCTTGAACTCGAGGGCGACCCGCTCCCCGTCGGCGATGCCGAGGGCGTCGCGCATCGGCTGGTCCATGTCCATGCGCTTGCCGTTGATCGCCCAGTCGTACTTCTCCATGCCCCCGGTCAGCTCAAGGGCGACCGTCCGGTCGACGTCGCGCTCGGGAAGAGCGACCGCGCTCGCTGCCCTGAGGTCGGCCGCTGTGGCCGGACTCTTCGTCTGCGGAAGCTTCGCTTGCTTCGACGGTGCGGGGCCGGATCCGGTGCGCAGGACGGCGAGGGCCTGGTCCTGCTTCCCCACGGCCTCGGCGACGACCGCGAACGCGCCGTCGCCGACGGTGATGACCGCGTCGTAGCGCTCCCCCATGCCGAGCACGACGCTCTCGGCCTCGTGAGGTTCGACCGGGAAGCCGTCGGTGTGGGTGATCGTCAGCGGGTGCTCGGCGACGCCGAAGCGGAAGGCGGTGTCGCCGCCGGCATTGATGATCCTCAGCCTGATCCGCTCCCCGGGCTTGGCACTGAAGGTCTGCGGGTCGTTAGCGGGAGTGCCGTTGATCAGGTAGAGAGGGTAGTAGACGTCGCCGGCGTCGCCGCCGAGCAGCGGCGAGGTCGCGCCCATCAGGGTGTTGCCCATCCGCATCGGCCCCATGTCCATGCCGCCGTGGTCCATCATCCCCTGGCTCAGCTCCTTGAGGACCTCGTCCGGTGTCGCGGTGACGCCGTCGAGCCAGTCGTCCAGGACGATGACCCATTCCTTGTCGTAGTCGGCCTTCTCGTTCGGGTCGTCGATGATCAGCGGTGCGTACAGGCCGCGGTCGAGCTGGGTGCCGACGTGGGGGTGGAACCAGAACGTGCCCGGCTCGGGGAGGGTGAACTCGTAGGCGAACGACCCGCCGGGCTGGACGGGCTCCTGGGTGAGGTTCGGCACGCCGTCCATGTCGTTGCGCAGCGCGAGACCGTGCCAGTGCACGGTGGTCGGGTCGGGGAGGCCGTTGGTGAGGGCGACCTTCAGGGTGTCGCCGACGTTGCCGCGCAGCGGCTCGGTCGCGGACGCCCCCCGGTAGGCCCAGGTCTTGGCGGCCTTCCCGCCGAGGTCGAGCGTGACGGGCTCGGCGGTCAGCGCGCGCTGCACGACTGCCCCGGTGCGGCGGCGCTTCGCCTCGGCCGCGGTGACCGCGGCGCTGCCGGGTTTGACGAACGAGGTCGCCTTGTTGGTGGTCGCCTTGCTGGTGGAGGTGGTGCTGCAGCCGGCGAGGCCGGCGGCGGCGAGCGTCAGTGCGCCGGCGGTCAGGAACTGCCGGCGGTTCAGGTTCGGATTCATGGGTGCTGAGGTCCTTCGTGGTCGTTGGTGAGCGGTGCCACGGCTTGGGCCGGCGGGCTCGGCGATCACTGGGGGATCGGGCGCGCTGGGCTCACAGACCCCCGGGGTGGGCCGGCGTCATTGACGCGATGTCGTGGCGGGTGCGGCAGGGTCAGGCCCCGCCGCGAAGGGCGGTGAGCGCCGCGTCGGCGCGCACCGCTGCTCACGTTCGATGGATCGACAGCTCCAGGTGGGTCAGCGCGAACCGGCGAGGGGTCTGGGACGGCGGCGTCGGAGCGGCTGCGGGGACGAGTTCGGGCAGGCTTACGACCGGCGGGCCCGGCAGGGCCGGGACGCTCTTGCCGGTCGGCACCGAGGCGCAGACGGAGCCGCCACCGCCGCTCATGGCGTCCGCGCAGCCACCGGAGCCGTGCACCATGCCGTGCGATCCGGACGCGGTCGGCGCGGGAGGGGCGATCGCCGCGCCGACCATGCCGTGCGACGCCGAGGACACGTGACCCGACGCCGCCGTCGAGGCGGTCACCGCGGCGGACCCTCCGACCAGCGCGTGCATGCCGAGGAGGCCCGCGATCAGCAGGGCCGCGAGGACGAAGAGCTGCAGCCGGTGCCGGCTGCGGCGGGGTTCGTCGGTCGCGGTCTCCACAGTCCAGAGCATACCCCGGTGGCGTATCCCTCCGATGCCGCGGGTCGTCCGGAGCCGACCCCGGGACCGCCTTGCGGGAATACCCAGCGGGGGTATACGGTTGCTCCCGTACGGGTACCCGCCAGGGGTACCCACGATGAGGAGGATATCCGATGGCTGCGAACGAGTACCAGGTGACGGGCATGACCTGCGGGCACTGCGAGATGTCGGTCCGCGAAGAGGTCAGCGAGGTCCCCGGCGTCGAGGACGTCCGGGTCAGCGCGCAGACCGGCAAGCTCGTCGTCTCCGGCTCCGGCGAGATCGACGACGCGAAGGTCCTGGCCGCCGTCGAGGAGGCCGGCTACACGGCCGTGCGCGCCTGACGACCCGGCCAGCGCGGCTCACGCTCCCCGCCAACCCCGAGGGCGACGGGGGCTGAGCGCCTACCACTGAACGCATGGCGCATGACCGCCCCGGCGCACGGACCGGACGCCGCTGAGCCCCGGAGGAAGAAGAGAAGGGAAAGAGGATGACTGCACCAGCGCCGCTCAGTGCGGACGCCGGCATCGAGCTCGAGATCGGCGGGATGACCTGCGCCTCGTGCGCGAACCGGATCGAGCGCAAGCTCAACAAGCTCGACGGCATCACTGCCACGGTGAACTACGCCACCGAAAAGGCCAAGGTCACCGTGCCCGACGGCTACGACCCGGCGCTGCTGGTCGCCGAGGTCGAGAAGACCGGCTACACCGCGGCACTGCCCAAGCCTCCGAGCTCCACGACCGCTGAGGCGGCCCCGGGCGAGAGGGAGGGCGAGGCCGCCGATCCTGAGCTGACCTCGCTCAAGCAGAGGCTGATCGGGTCGATCGTGCTCACCGTCCCGGTGATCGCGATGGCCATGGTCCCGGCCCTGCAGTTCACCTACTGGCAGTGGGCCTCGCTGACCCTGGCCGCGCCGGTGATCGTCTGGGCGGGCTGGCCGTTCCACAAGGCGGCGTGGACCAACCTCAAGCACGGCACCGCGACGATGGACACGCTCGTCTCGATGGGCACCTCGGCGGCGTTCCTGTGGTCGCTCTACGCGCTGTTCCTCGGCCACGCCGGTATGCCGGGCATGAAGCACCCGTTCGAGCTCGCCCTGGCCCGCTCCGACGGCGCGGGCAACATCTACCTCGAGGCCGCCGCCGGGGTGACGATGTTCATCCTCGCCGGCCGCTACTTCGAGAAGCGGTCCAAGCGCCAGGCCGGCGCGGCGCTGCGCGCCCTGCTCGAGCTCGGCGCGAAGGAGGTCTCGGTGCTGCGCGACGGGACCGAGGTGAAGATCCCGATCGAAGACCTCCAGGTCGGCGACGAGTTCGTCGTCCGCCCCGGCGAGAAGATCGCCACCGACGGCGCGGTCGTCTCCGGCACCTCGGCCGTGGACGCCTCCATGCTCACCGGAGAGTCCGTGCCCGTCGAGGTCGGCGAGGGCGACCCGGTCACCGGGGCCACCGTCAACGCCGGCGGACGGCTGGTCGTGCGGGCGACCCGGGTCGGCTCGGACACCCAGCTGGCACAGATGGCCCAGCTGGTCGAGGACGCCCAGTCCGGCAAGGCCGCCGTCCAGCGCCTGGCCGACCGGATCTCGGGCGTGTTCGTCCCGATCGTCATCGCCATCGCGCTCATCGCCCTGGCCGCGTGGCTGATCTCCGGTGCCGGCGTCTCCGCCGCCTTCACCGCCGCGGTCGCCGTCCTCGTCATCGCCTGCCCCTGCGCCCTCGGCCTGGCCACCCCCACCGCCCTGCTGGTCGGCACCGGCCGCGGCGCGCAGATGGGCGTGCTCATCAAGGGCCCCGAGGTCCTGGAGTCCACCCGCAAGGTCGACACCGTGGTGCTGGACAAGACCGGCACCGTCACCACCGGCAAGATGACCCTGATCGACGCGATCGTCGAGCCCGGCACCGACCGAGCCGAGCTGCTCCGCCTGGCCGGCGCGCTGGAGGACGCCTCCGAGCACCCGATCGCCCAGGCCATCGCCAAGGGCGCGGTCCACGAGGTCGGCCGGCTGCCGACGCCGGAGGACTTCGCCAATATCGAGGGCAAGGGCGTCCAGGGCGTCGTCGACGGCCACGCCGTCCTCGTCGGCCGGGAGTCCCTGCTCGCCGACTGGTCCCAGCACCTCTCCCCCGACGTCGCCGTCGCCAAGGTCGCAGCCGAGGACGAGGGCAAGACCGTCGTCGCCGTCGGCTGGGACGGCCAGGCCCGCGGTGTCCTCGTCGTGGCCGACGCTGTCAAGCCCACCAGCGCGGAAGCCATCGCCGGGCTGAAGGGCCTGGGTCTCACCCCGGTGCTGCTCACCGGCGACAACGAGGCCGTCGCGAAGCGGATCGCCGCCGAGGTCGGCATCGAGAAGGTCATCGCCGAGGTCCTGCCCAAGGACAAGGTCGACGTCGTCACCCGCCTCCAGGACCAGGGCAAGGTCGTCGCGATGGTCGGCGACGGCGTCAACGACGCCCCGGCGCTGGCCCAGGCCGACCTGGGCCTGGCGATGGGCACCGGCACCGACGTCGCCATCGAGGCCTCCGATATCACCCTCGTCCGCGGCGACCTCCGCAGCGCGGTCGACGCGATCCGGCTCTCCCGCAAGACCCTCGGCACGATCAGGACCAACCTGTTCTGGGCCTTCGCCTACAACGTCGCGGCCATCCCGGTCGCCGCGCTGGGCATGCTCAACCCGATGCTCGCCGGCGCGGCGATGGCGTTCTCATCCGTCTTCGTCGTCGGCAACAGCCTCCGCCTGCGCGGGTTCCGCAGTGTCGCCAAGCAGTGACGCCGCAGGACCACCCATCTCCCGCACCGATACACGAAAGGCACCCACCGAGAATGAGCAACGCACACCAGGCACCCACCAGCTGCTGCACCTCCCCCGCATCTGAGGCATCCGCCCCCGAGGCACCTGTCAGCGCCGGGTCCGGCTGCTGCAGCACGACAGGCGCAGAGCGACCCGCGGCCGAGCCGGACGGCCGCGAAGACCTGCTCTCCGGCGGCGAGGACACCGCCACCTGCCCCGTCATGGTCGGCAACCCGGTCAGCAAGAAGGCGGCCCAGGCACAGGGCCTCTTCCGCGACTACGACGGCACGCGCTACTGGTTCTGCTGCGCCGGCTGCGGACCGGCCTTCGACGCCGACGCGGCCAAGTACGCCGCCACCACGGCCTGACCCTCCGACGCGGACCGCGGCATCATCGCTGCGGTCCCCGTCCTCCGGCCGGAGCAACCGCTCCAGGAGCATATCGGTCAGCCATTTGCCACATACCCCATAGGGGTATAAGGTTGGTCGGGTCAGATCGAACGAACAGGAGACTTTATGCGCAAGCGCCTCATGACGACCATCGCGGCAGGAGTGCTCGGCGGAGCGCTGGTGCTGACCGGCTGCGGCACCGGCGGGCAGGACCAGGGGTCGCCCGCTACCTCGGGAAGCCACCAGGGCCACGGCAGCAGCAGCAGCAGCACGGACAGCGGCGAGATGGAGCACCCGATGGACGGCGGCCCCGCCCCGGCGGGCATCGAGAAGGCCGCATCCCCGAAGTACCCGGTCGGCACCGAGGTGAGGCTCACTGCCGACCACATGGAGGGCATGGACGGGGCGAAGGCCACGATCGTCGGTGCTTTCGACACCTACACCTACGCGGTGAACTTCACGCCCACCACCGGCGGGGAGCCGGTCACCGACCACAAGTGGGTCGTGCAGCAGGAGATCAAGGACGCCGGCGACCAGCGGCTGGCCGACGGCACCGAGGTCACCCTGGAGGCCGAGCACATGAAGGGCATGAAGGGCGCGAAGGCCACCATCGCCTCCTCCACCGACCAGACCGTCTACATGGTCGACTACGAGGCCGACGGGATGACGATGACCAACCACAAGTGGGTCGTGGAGAGCGAGATTCAGCCGGCCTCCTGAGCCGGCCGCCGCGATCCTGGAGGATCCGCGGGAGCAGGGCACGACCCGGACGAGGGGAACCAGACCGATGACAGATCCGAACCCGCACCAGCACCACCGCGGTAGCGTCGCCGACGCGCCGGCGCGAGACGAGGACCCGGCCACGGCGATGCCGGACCACGGCCACGCGGGCCATGATGCCGAAGCGCACGCCGGGCACCAGGGGCACGCCACTGGGCACGCCTCGCACGACCAGCACGGCGGTCATGCAGGCCACGGGGACCACGTGGGCCAGTTCCGCAGGCTGTTCTGGATCAACCTCGTCATCGCGGTCCCGGTGGTCGCGCTCTCCCCGATGTTCGCGATGCTGCTGGGCTACTCGGTGCCGGGCTGGGCGGGCTGGGTCGCCGGCGTGCTCGGCACCGTCATGTACGCGTGGGGCGGCCGGCCGTTCCTGACCGGGGCCTGGAGCGAGTTGAAGAGCCGCCAGCCCGGGATGATGCTGCTGATCGCGCTCGGGATCACCGTCGCGTTCCTCGCCTCCTGGGCCGCCACGCTCGGGCTCGTCCACCACGAGCTGGAGTTCTGGTGGGAGCTGGCGCTGCTGATCGTCATCATGCTGCTGGGCCACTGGATCGAGATGCGCTCCCTGGCCCAGACCACCTCGGCGCTGGACTCCCTCGCCGCGCTGCTGCCCGACGATGCCGAGCGCGTCGAGGGCGACGAGATCGTGACGGTCGACCCGTCCGAGCTGCGCGTCGGCGACGTCGTCATCGTCCGCCCCGGAGGCAGCGTCCCGGCCGACGGCACCGTCGTCGACGGCCGCGCCGACATGGACGAGTCCATGATCACCGGCGAGTCCCGCCCGGTCGCCCGCGGCGAGGGCGACCCGGTCACCGCCGGCACCGTGGCCACCGACTCCGGCCTGCGCGTGGAGATCACCGCCACCGGCGACGACACCGCGCTGGCCGGCATCAACCGGCTGGTCGCCGAGGCGCAGGGCTCCTCCTCCCGCGCCCAGCGCATCGCCGACCGCGCCGCCGCGTGGCTGTTCTGGTTCGCCCTCGGAGCAGCCCTGGTCACCGCGACCGTCTGGACCCTGGCCGGCAGCCCCGACGACGCGGTCGTGCGCACCATCACCGTGCTCGTCATCGCCTGCCCCCACGCCCTGGGCCTGGCCATCCCGCTGGTCGTCTCCATCGCCACCGAGCGCGCCGCCCGCGGCGGCGTCCTGGTCAAGGACCGCCTCGCCCTGGAGTCCATGCGCCAAGTCGACGCCGTCCTGTTCGACAAGACCGGCACCCTCACCCGCGGCGAGCCCACCGTCACCGGCGTCGAACCGACCGGCGACCTGGACGCCGACGCCGTCCTCGCCCTCGCCGCCTCGGCCGAGGCCGATAGCGAGCACCCGCTCGCCAAGGCCATCGTCGCCGCCGCCAAGGAGAAGGGCCTCGCCCTGGAGCGGGCCGGCGGCTTCTCCTCCTCGCCCGCCGTCGGCGTCACCGCGACCGTCGCCGGGCAGGAGATCCGCGTCGGCGGGCCCCGGCTGCTCGAGGACACCGGACAGTCGGAGATCGAAGCCGCCGAGGAGTGGCGGGCCGAGGGCGCGATCATCCTGCACGTCCTGCGCGACGGCAAGGTGCTGGGCGGCCTCCGGCTCGCCGACGAGGTCCGGCCGGAGTCCCGCGACGCCGTCGACGCGCTCCACCAGCTGGGGGTCGAGGTCGTCATGATCACCGGCGACGCCGAAGCCGTGGCGAACGAGGTCGGCCAGGAACTCGGCATCGACCGCGTCTTCGCCGGCGTCCGCCCCGAGGACAAGTCCGCGAAGGTCGCCGCGCTCCAGCACGAGGGCAAGAAGGTCGCCATGGTCGGCGACGGCGTCAACGACGCCCCCGCGCTCGCGCAGGCCGACGTCGGCGTCGCCATCGGGGCCGGCACCGACGTGGCCATCGCCTCCGCCGGTGTCATCCTGGCCAGCTCCGATCCGCGCAGCGTGCTCTCGGTCATCCAGCTGTCGAGGGCCGCCTATCGGAAGATGAAGCAGAACCTGTGGTGGGCCGCCGGCTACAACCTGATCTCCGTCCCGCTCGCGGCCGGCGGCCTCGCCCCCGTCGGGTTCGTCCTGCCCATGTCGGTCGGCGCGATCCTGATGTCGATCTCCACCGTCGTCGTCGCCCTCAACGCCCAGCTGCTGCGGCGCATCGACCTCACACCCCAAGCCAGCACCCGCTCCGTCCTGGAGCGCCAGAAGTGAAGGACACGTTCATGACCACCGACAGCGCCACCGACAGCACCGCCACACAGACCGAGACTGTGGCCCATCAGCACGGCTACATCAGCGACAAGGACCGCTACCTCCAGCGGATGAGGCGCATCGAGGGCCAGGCCCGCGGGATCGCGAAGATGATCGACGACGAGAAGTACTGCATCGACATCCTCACCCAGGTCTCCGCCCTCACCCGTGCTCTGCAGGGAGTCGCCACCGGCCTGCTCGACGACCACCTCAAGCACTGCGTCCTCGACGCCGCCAAGCTCGGCGACGACGATGCCGCCATCGCCAAGATCCAGGAAGCCAGCGACGCCATCAACCGCCTCGTCCGCTCCTGAGGGCCGACGAGCAGCGCGTCCGCGCAGAGGAGGAGGAACCCCATGCCCCGCTTCGACCGGCTGACCCCGGAGACCGCCGTCGGCGCGTCCCGCGAGCTGCTCGGCGACCTCGTCGAGCGGCACGGCACCGTCGGCGACATGGTCTCCACCATGGCCCACTCGCCCGCCGTGCTCGGCGGGTACCTGCAGCTGAGCCGGGCCATGCGCCGCGCCAAGCTCGATCGCAGGGTCAGCGAGCTGATCTCCATCGCGGTCCAGTCGCAGCAGGGCTGCGGGATCTGCCTGGCCTCGCACGAAGACGCCGCCCGATCGCTCGGCGTCGCGGAGGAGGAGATCGAGCTCGCCCGCCAGGGCACCTCCTCCGACCCCGCCGTCGCGGCGATCATCCGGCTCGGGCTGCGGGTCTACCGCGAGCCGGCCACCGTCACCGACGCGCAGGTCGACGAGCTCCGCGCGCTCGGCCACAGCGACCGGGCGATCGCCGACGTCGTCGGCGTCGTCTCCCTCAACATCCTCACCGGCGCGTTCAACCTCGTCGCCGGACTCACACCCGGCGGACAGCGTTGACAGCTGCAGCGCCCGGCAGAGCGGTCCGTCGGGTGCAGGCAACGCCGACCGGCGGGCCGGTTCCCGGCGGCGCGTCGCCTCAGCGGGCGTCGCGCCCGACGGCGAAGAGTGCCCGTCCGTCGTCACCGACCACGTCGCGCGGACGCTTGACGGCGTGAACCCGGGTGAAGCGGGTGCCGGTCAGGTGGAATCTGGTCAGCTCAGAGATCTTCTTGGCTCGTCGCCGGCAGCGCCGTGACGAAGCCGCACGGCGACGGCGACGGTCAAGCCAGCGATGACGGCCGCCACCGTGTTGGGGACGACCAGGGCGATGTCGCCGGAAGCAATTCCGTAGCCGACCCACAGGCAGAATCCGGGCAGAAGAAGCGCCAGGTAGCCGATGGAGACGTCAGCCGCAGACCGTCTGCGCAGCATCCTGCGCAGTTGCAGCAGCGGGGCGACCGCCATGACCACGCCCCAGGTCGCAGCGCAGACGGCGAGAACAGTGGTGAGCACGAGCACTCCAATCGCGAAGCGCACATGCCGTGGGACGACGCCCTCCCAGCCGAAAGGGGGCGCACGCGCCGTCGAAGCAGATTCTACCGAATCAGCGCTTCGAGTCAGCAGCGCCGCGCCACCTTCCAGGAAGCCGCCGCGGCGTTGAACCCGATGCCGGGACAGCTACCCAGCAGCGGCCGTCACCCGCACGGCCATCTCGTCCACGTTCGGCAGGTGCCGCTTCACCGACGCCTCGGCCTCGCCCGCCAGCCGGTCGGCGTCGGTCAGGCTCATTGCTCGGGTACGGACGACGGCGTCGCCGTGGAGCCGGTGGCCGACCCAGCGCAGCCGCACCCGCTGCACCGACTCGACCTCGGCCAGGTGCTCCAGCGCGTGCTCGGCCCGGTCCACCAGCTCGGGCTCGATGCCGTCCATCAGCCGGCGGCCGACCGAACGGATGGTGCCGATCAGCAGCACCGCGATCATCGCGGAGATCAGCAGGCCGACGATCGGGTCGGCCAGCGGGAAGCCGAGCAGCACGCCGATCCCGCCGGCGACGACGGCCAGGGAGGTGAAGCCGTCGGTGCGGGCGTGGACGCCGTCGGCGACCAGCGCCGCCGAGCCGATCCTGCGCCCCACCCGGATCCGGTAGACCGCGACCGCCTCGTTGCCGAGGAAGCCGATCACGCCGGCGGCGATCACCCAGCCGATGTTCTCCATCGTCCGCGGGTGGACGATCCGGTCGATCGCCTCCCACGCCGCGATCACCGATGACAGGGCGATCATCAGCACGATGAACAGCCCGGCGAGGTCCTCGGCCCGGTTGAAACCGTAGGTGTACTTCCGGGTGGCGACCCGACGCGACAGCACGAACGCGATCCACAGCGGCACCGCGGTCAGGGCATCGGACAGGTTGTGGATCGTGTCGGCCAGCAGCGCCACCGACCCGGAGAATGCGACGACCACGGCCTGCAGCACGGTCGTGGCCAGCATGATCACCAGGCTGATCTTCAGCGCCCGAATCCCCTCCGAGTGCGCCTCCATCGCGTCGTCGATCGAGTCGGCGGCGTCGTGGGAGTGCGGCACGAAGATCCCGTACAGGAAGCCCTTGAACCCCGTCGGGTGCGAGTGACCGTGCTCGCCGTGGTCGTGGGAGTGGCCGGGCCCGTGGGAGTGGCCATGGTCGTGACCGTGCGGATGCCCGTCGTGCTCATGCCCATGCCCGTGCCCGAGCGCTGCGGCCTCGTGCTCGTGGTCGGCGTGCGGATGGGCGTGGCTGTGCTGGGTCATGCTTGTGCTCGTTCCTGGTGGTGATGCGCCGGGAGTCGTCCGTCGGCGACGGAGTGCTCGGCCTGGAAGATCGCGTCGGACACCAGCTGGGAGGCGTGCTCGTTCTCCAGCCGGTAGAACACCCGTTGCCCGTCCTGCCGGGTCGACACGATCCGGGCCATCCGCAGCTTCGCCAGGTGCTGCGACACCGCGGCCGGCGACTTGCCCACGCTCTCGGCGAGGCGGTTCACCGACAGCTCGTCGCTGCCGCGCAGCGCCAGGATGATCCGGACCCGGGTCGCGTCGGCGAGGAGCCCGAACACCTCCACGGCGAGCTCCACGTACTGGCTGTCCGGGTCGAGCCCGCACATCTGCTTATCTGCGTCCATACGCAGATTATTGCATATCCTCGCCTGCTGATCCTCCGCGTCGCAGCTCCTGGCCGTGCAGCTCGGCCAGGAAGGCGGGGCGGCGCTCTGGTTCGCCTCGTCGCAGCGGCAGCGCATCGCCGCTTGATGCTCTCGACAGCGGGTAGTTCTCCGTCCGTGGACCACGATCGGGCGCGGCACCGGCTCGGTCGCGGCGGACGACGTCACCTCTTGCGGTGTCTGGTGAGAGCGCCGTGCCGTCGCCGAACAGGATGAGGGGAGGAGGATCTCTGGTGGATGTCGTGAGTGCGGTCGGTCGTGCGCTGGCGATGGCCGGTGCTATGGGATGGCAGATCCTGTGGCCGCTCGTCCTCGGCTTCACGCTGTCGGGCGTGATCCAGGCAGTCGTGCGCAAGGAGCGCGTCACCCGGCTGATGTCTGCCGACTCGCCCAAGTCCATCGCGGTCTCGACGCTGTTCGGCGCTGCGTCCTCGTCGTGCTCCTACGCCGCTGTCGCGCTGGCGCGGGCCCTCTTCCGCAAAGGCGCGCACTTCGCGGCCGCGATGGCCTTCGAGATCGCCTCGACCAACCTGGTGCTCGAGCTCGGGCTGGTGCTGTGGTTCGTCATGGGCTGGCAGTTCACCGCCGCGGAGTTCGTCGGCGGACCGATCATGATCGCGCTGGTCGCGCTCGGATTCCGGGTCTGGATGCGCGGTCAGATCGTCGACGCTGCGCGCCGGCAGGCCGATCAGGGCCTCGCCGGTTCGATGGAGGGCCACGCCGCCATGGACATGTCGGTGCAGGGCGACGCCGGCTTCTGGGCCAGGCTGCTGTCCAGGCGCGGGGTCACCGCGGTCTCCCGCTACTTCGTGATGGACTGGGCCGCCGTGCTCCGCGACATCGTCCTCGGCCTCCTGATCGCCGGGGCCTTCGCCGCATGGGTGCCCCGGTCCTGGCTCCAGGCGGCGTTCTTCGCCCACGACCCGGTCGCCGCGTTCGTCCTCGGCCCCCTGATCGGCCCGCTGCTGGCCGTGATCAGCTTCGTCTGCTCGGTCGGGAACGTGCCGCTGGCGGCGGTGCTGTGGAACGGCGGCATCAGCTTCGGCGGCGTGGTCAGCTTCCTGTTCGCCGACCTCATCATCATCCCGATCCTCCTGATCTACCGGAAGTACTACGGATGGAAGGCGACCATCCGGATCAGCCTGATCTTCTACGCCGCCATGGCGATCGCCGGGTACGTCGTCGAACTGATCTTCGGCCCGCTCGGGCTCGTCCCCAGCTCCCGGGACCTGTCCATCGGCGAGACCGGGATCAGCTGGAACTACACCACCTGGCTCAACATCGCCTTCCTCGCCCTCGCCGGCCTCCTGCTGCTGGTCTTCTTCCGCACCGGCAGCGGCAGCATGCTCCGCATGATGGGCGGATCCCCCGAATCCACCGAACCCGGCAGCTCCGGCTCGCCCGCCCACAGCTGACCTGGGCCGGCACGGACCGCCAGGCTCCAGCCGATCGGCGACCAGCCGCTGCCCGGGCTGGCCGGCACCGCTCCGGCCGTGTCCTGACGGCTACTCATCCCAGGGCATCCCCGTCCTGTGCCCAGCTCGGCAGCCGCTTCGGCTCGTCGTGACGCAGCCCCGGGTCGTGTGAGCCCAAGCGCAGCGCCGCCTCGCCGAGGACAGCCGGGTCGTCGTCCTCATCTCAGCTTGCCTTGACCCGGCTCCAAGGCGGCGCAAGAAGTCCAGGCAATCTGAGGTACGGTGTCCCCGTGCACGTGCGCTCGGACCGAACATCCAGCCGATTCGTCGGCTGGATTGTCGTCCTGATCGCGGCCGTCGCGATCGTTTTCGGGGCGGTAGTCACCACTCAATCCACCGGACAGACGTCGCCGGCGGCGCAGGCCGCCGCCGCGGCTCCGCACCAGCCAGCCCCGGCCGAATTCAACGCAGGTGACCACGGCCGGCAGGCAACCGTGGTGGCGGCGGTGTCGCCCTCTCTCCACGCAGCGCCGGTGAACAGCGGCTTCTTGATGAACTCTCCCTCCGATTCCGACCAGGGATCAGGGGACGGCAGCTGCCCGATGCTCGCGGCGGCCTGCATGATCGCCCTCGTCGTGCTCCTGGTCAGCTGGAGGCTGCGCCGTCCCGGCACATCGGTGATCCGCCTACTGCCGCGGATCACGGCCCAGGCCAGGCAGAACCCGCACTATCGGCGTGTGCCGGCGGTGCGATCGCCGCTCATGCTCGGGATCTGCCTGACCTGATCGACGGTCGGGGACGGTCAATCCTCCCCTGCCGCGACGATTTCCGGCGTGCCATCGTCTCGTGCCGCCGACGCCGCGGCGAGACGATGTCTGCGCATTCCCTTCCGCATGGCCACGTCCAGCTCGCGCACCCAGAGGGTGCTCCGGTTCGCGCGAAGTTCCCGCGCACCGGCCCGCCTTCGGTGATCGGCATCGACGTGCCTCATCTTCGGAGACCCCTATGTTTCAGCTGGCAAGAACGGCCCCAATCACGTCCCGACGTGTCATTGTCGCGGCCGCCGCCTCGACAGCGCTTCTATTCGTTACCTCGGCCTGCAGTCCCGGTGCTGGTGCAGCACCGACTGGAGGCACCAGTCGTGGAGCCGTCCCCGACCCGGGTCTGGTTCTGTTCAAGCCGTCCGACCGGCAACGAGCCGCCGTCGCCGACGGGCCCACGGTCATGGGCTCGGGGACGGCGACCACGAGGCACCCGGGCAAGGTCGTGGTGATCAATGTCTGGGCGTCGTGGTGCGGCCCCTGCCGCAAGGAGGCCCCGGATCTGGCCGCTGCGAGCCGGAGCACGGCCAAGGTCGCCCGCTTCGTCGGCCTGAACATCAGGGACCAGCGCGATGCCGCGCGGGCGTTCAGCCGTGCCGTGAAGATGCCGTATCCGAGCATCTTCGACCCCCAGGGGCAACAGTTGGTCAAGTTCTCCGGGCAGCTGTCGACCACCGCCATCCCGACGACGCTGGTGATCGACAAGCAACAGCGCAGCGCGGCCCGCATCACGGGCCCGGTCGATCGCGACACCCTGATCCAATTGATCGACGACACCGCCAACGGCAGGTGAGCGGCCATGCTTGATCAACTCGCGGCGTGGGCGACGCAGTCGGTGAGCGGGTCGATG
The DNA here is from genome assembly GCF_022346485.1 of Brachybacterium sp. ACRRE. Classification (NCBI taxonomy): domain Bacteria; kingdom Bacillati; phylum Actinomycetota; class Actinomycetes; order Micrococcales; family Dermabacteraceae; genus Brachybacterium; species Brachybacterium sp. ACRRE. The sequence continues at coordinate 72,722 of NZ_JAKRMO010000016.1, forward strand.
CCGGTGGCCCTCCCGGTCGCCTTCCTCGCCGGTATGGTGTCGTTCTTCTCCCCCTGCGTCATCCCGCTGCTGCCCGGCTACATCTCCTACGCCACCGGCATGTCTGCCGCCGACATCGTGGCCGGCGGCTCACGGCATCGACTCGGACGGACCCTGCTGGGCAGCGGCCTGTTCGTCGCCGGGTTCGGCGTGGTCTTCGTGACGAGCGCATCACTGGCCGGGCTGCTGGGCAGCAGGTTCGTCACGTGGCAGGACCCGGTCACCCGCGTCATGGGGGTGATCATGATCGGGCTCGGGCTGGCCTTCGCCGGTCTCCTCCGCTTCGCCCAGCGAGACCTGCGACTCAGCTGGCTGCCCCGCTTCGGGCTTCTCGCGGCCCCGCTGATCGGCTTCGTCTTCGGGCTGGGCTGGACACCGTGCATCGGACCGACCCTCGGGGTCGTGTTGACCATGGCGATGAGTCAGGCGACCGCAGCGAAGGGGGCGTGGCTGGCCATCGCCTACACGCTCGGACTCGGCATCCCGTTCATCGCCGCAGCGATCGCGTTCAACAAGATCAGCACCGCCGCCCGCGCACTGCGGAACCGGCAACAGTTGATCATGCGCATCGGAGGCGTCTCCATGATCATCGTCGGCCTGCTCATGGCCACCGGCCTGTGGACCAATGTGATCGGCGCGCTCCGGCAAACCATCAGCGGATTCGTGACGGTGATCTGATGGAGCAGCCGCGCCGAAACCGCACCCCAGACGAGCGACGACGGCGGCAACGCCAACGCGAGATGAACCGCCAACTCCGCGTCTGGACTCCACGCCGCGTCGCCGGCTGGACCCTCATCGTGCTGGCCGTGGTGATGGGCATCACGCACTGGCTGGCACACCTGGGGTGGAGACCGATCCCGTTGGCCATGGGCTGGCAGGACCTGGCGCTTGGTTACCCGGCGGCCGGCCTTCTCGGCGTCGTCGGCAGCATCATCCTCACCGCCCGCGGCCAACGGTCCGGCCGCCGCAGTCATCGCTGACGACTGTCTGAAGCGCCCTGGGTTTCGTTCCGTGGTTAGGCGGGCGCGGTCGTCGTGGGGTGAGTGTAGGACGCTTCGACCGCTGCGGGGGTGCGGTAGTCGAGAGTTTCATGCAGTCGGGACGTGTTCCACCAGTGGACCCATCCCATCGTGTT
>NZ_JAKRMO010000017.1:0-63625 GCF_022346485.1 Brachybacterium sp. ACRRE
GCCCCGGCCCCGGGGGACGACGCATGAGCGCCCCGCGCCTGGGCGTCGGCATCATCGGCGCCGGCCGCGTCGGCGCCGCCCTCGGCGCCGCCCTGCGCGCCGAGGGGCACGCGATCACCGGTGCCTACGCCGTCTCGGACGCCTCCCGCGAGCGCGCCGCGCAGATGCTCCCGGACGTCCCCCTGCTCGAGGTCGACCGGATCGTCGAGCGCAGCGAGCTCGTCCTGCTCGCCGTGCCCGACGACCAGCTCGCACCGCTGGCCGCGGGCATCGCCGCGACGGGCCTCGCCCCGGGCGGGCAGATCTTCGCCCACACCTCCGGCCTGCACGGCATCACCTCCCTCGCCCCGCTCGAGCGCACCGGCGCGATCGCCCTCGCCCTGCACCCGGCGATGACCTTCACCGGCACCGCCGCGGACCTCCCGCGCCTGGTCGGCTGCCCGGTCGCCGTCACCGCCCGCGAGGCATTCCTGCCGATCGCCCAGGCCCTCGTCGTCGAGATCGGCGCCGAACCGGTGACCCTCGCCGAGGGGGATCGCGCGCTCTACCACGCGGCCCTCTCCCACGGCGCGAACCATCTGGTGGTGCTCGTGGACCAGGCGCGCGAGCTGCTCGCCAGGATCGGCATCGACCAGCCGGGGGAGTACCTGCGCCCCCTCATGACCGCCGCCCTGGAGGAGTCCCTGCGGCGCGGTGCGAACGCCCTCACCGGACCGGTCTCCCGCGGCGACGCCGGCACCGTCGAGGCGCACCTGTCCGCCCTCGCCGAGGCCGACGGGACGGCGGGCGCCCTGTCCCCGGGCGACAGCGCCCGCACCTACCGGGCGCTGGCGCGCGCAGCGCTCGAGCGCGCGGGACTCGGTGCGGCCGAGGAGCGCGCGATCCGTGAGATCCTGCGGGAGCCCGGCGCAGAGGAGTGACCTGCGGGCCGACGTGCGTCGGAACGGGCGGGACCAGGAGGAGCAGATGACGAAGCCGGCCACGCAGCTGGTGACGACGAAGGACGAGCTGCGCGCCGCCCGCGCGCGGCTCGAGGGGCCCGTCGCGGTGGTGATGACGATGGGTGCCCTGCACGAGGGGCACCTGAGCCTCGTCCACCGCGCCCGCGAGGTCGCCCGGCATGTGATCCTCACCGACTTCGTCAACCCTCTCCAGTTCGGACCGGGCGAGGACCTCGAGACCTACCCGCGGGATCTCGACGCGGACCTCGCGCTCGTGGACGGACTCGTCGACCTCGTCTTCGCCCCGTCGGTCGAAGAGATGTACCCGGTGCTCCTGCCCGCCGTGAGCGTGAGCGCGGGCCGTCTGGGCACCGCCCTCGAGGGAGCCGCGCGGCCCGGTCACTTCGACGGCGTGGTCACGGTCGTCACCAAGCTCCTGCAGCTCACCGCTCCCGAGGTCGCCGTGTTCGGCCGCAAGGACGCCCAGCAGCTCGCGATCGTCCAGGCCCTCGTGCGCGACCTCGACCTCCCGGTCCGCATCGAGGCGGCGCCCATCGTCCGCGAGCCGAGCGGGCTCGCGCGCTCGAGCCGCAACGTGCGCCTGGACGCCGCGGGCCGCGAGCACGCCCTCGCCCTCTCGCGGGCCGTGCGCGCCGCCGAGGCCGCCGCGCCGTCGGCCCCCGGGATCCGCGCGGCCCTCGCGGACGCCGTCGCCGCGGGGTCGCCCGGGGTGCGCTGGGACTACGCGCTCGCCCTCGACCCCGTGACCTTCGAGGAGATCGCCGACGACCACGCCGGCGAGGTGCTCGTGGTGATGGCCGCGCACGTGCACGGGGTGCGTCTCCTGGACGCCGCTGTGGTGGAGGCGACACCGTCCTGAAGACCACCCCGCCTGGGATACTCCGGGCCGGTGATGCGAGAATCACCCCTATGACTGCACAGCCCCCCAGCGATCAGCATCGCGCCCCGGACGCCCTGGACACCTCCGACCAGATCGCTGTCCGCAAGGCCAAGCGCGAGCGGCTGATCGAGCGGGGCGAGGAGGCCTACCCGGTCTCCGTGCCCGTCACCACCACGATCGCCGCGGTGCGCGAGGCCTACGGCCACCTCGAGGCAGGACAGGAGACGCAGGACGTCGTCGGCGTCGCCGGGCGCGTGGTCTTCCAGCGCAACACCGGCAAGCTCTGCTTCGCGACCGTCCAGGACGGCGCGGGGGAGCGACTGCAGATCATGCTGAGCCTGGCCGAGGTCGGCGAGGAGCGCCTCGGCGCCTTCAAGGCCGATGTCGACCTGGGCGATCACGTCTTCTTCCACGGTCGCGTGGGCGCCTCGCGCCGCGGCGAGCTCTCGATCTTCGCCGACTCCTGGACGATGGCCGCCAAGGCCGTGCGCCCCCTGCCCGTGCTGCACGCGGACCTCTCCGAGGAGTCCCGCGTGCGCCACCGCTACGTGGATCTCATCGTGCGCGAGGAGGCCCGCGCCTCCGTGCGCCAGCGGGCCGAGGTCATGCGCTCCCTGCGGTCCTCCTTCCAGGACCGCGAATTCGTGGAGATCGAGACGCCGATGCTCCAGGTGATCCCCTCGGGCGCCGCGGCGAGGCCGTTCGTCACCCACATGAACGCCTTCGACATGGACCTGTTCCTGCGCATCGCCCCCGAGCTCTTCCTCAAGCGCGCGGCCGTGGGCGGGCTCGAGCGGGTCTTCGAGATCAACCGGAACTTCCGCAACGAGGGCGCTGATTCCACGCATTCGCCGGAATTCGCGATGCTCGAGGCGTATCAGGCCTACGGGGACTACAACACGATCGGCGAACTCACCCGTTCACTCATCCAGGAGGCGGCAGAGGCCGCGACCGGTTCCCAGGTCGTCACTCTCGCGGACGGCGAGGAATACGACCTCTCGGGGACCTGGGACCGGATCACCGTCTACGGGTCCCTCTCGGAATCCCTGGGACAGGAGATCACGCCGGAGACGACTCCCGAGGAGCTGCGGAGGATCGCGCGCTCCCTCGATCTGGATCTCGACCATCCGAAGTTCGGTCACGGGACGCTCGTCGAGGAGCTCTTCGAGCACCAGGTCTCCGATCATCTCCACGCCCCCACGTTCGTCCGCGATTTCCCGGTCGAGACCAGCCCGCTGGTGCGCGCGCACCGGGAGACGCCGGGCGTCGTGGAGAAATGGGATCTGTACGTGCGCGGATTCGAGCTCGCGACCGGATATTCCGAGCTCGTGGATCCCGTCGTCCAGCGCGAGCGCTTCGAGCAGCAGGCGCGTCTGGCCGCCGCCGGCGACGACGAGGCGATGCGCCTGGACGAGGACTTCCTCGAGGCCATGGAGTACGCGCTCCCGCCCACGGGCGGCATGGGCATGGGGATCGACCGCCTGCTCATGGCCATCACCGGCCTGGGCATCCGCGAGACCATCACCTTCCCGCTCGTGAAGCCGGAGGCCTGAGATGGACAGCGGATTCCTCTACGAGGCCGGCTCCCTCCTCCCGCCGATCGGCGTCGGACTGCTGTTCTGGTTCACGATGCGCGCGATCCTGAGGGCCGACCGACGTGAACGCGAGGCGGAACGCCAGGCGGAGCGCGAACTCCGCGCCCAGCAGGGCGGATCGGGAGAGCATCCGGACGCGCCGTGACCGAGATTGTTATGAGACGGACAATGCCTGAGGCGTGATTCATCGGCCGGCGAACAGCTCGGTGCAGGAATTCGCGTTCGGATTGTATTCTCAGGTGCGGTGTGCAGATAATGGGGCGCGTCCAACATGAGTTAGGCGCTCCACACGCATCAAGGAGAACCATCCCATGGCACGGAAGACTTTCGTTGAACTCATCGACGACGTCGACGGGTCCAAGGCCGAGGAGACGGTGAGCTTCTCGCTGGACGGCGTCGCCTACGAGATCGATCTCTCGGACGAGAACGCGGAGAAGCTGCGCGCGGAGATCGGTGAGTGGGTCACCCGTGCGCGCCGCGTGGCCGGGCGCCGTATCCGCGGCACGGGAAGCGGCTCCACCTCCAGCTCCTCGAACGATTCCGCGAAGATCCGCGTCTGGGCCCGCGAGAACGGCCGCGAGGTCTCGGACCGCGGCCGCATCCCCGAGGAGCTCCGCCAGGCCTACTACGCCGCCAACTGACAGCGCGACGGCCTCCTGCACGAGGGCCCCGGGACGCATCAGCGTCCCGGGGCCCTCGTGCATGCTCGGACGGTCGCGCCGTCCCTCGGCGTCACCAGCCGCGGATGCTCCAGGAGGCCGTGTGCTCGGCGCCGGGGGAGAGCCGCACCAGGTCCTCGCCGCTGCGGAACGCATCGGGCGGGCAGGTCATCGGCTCCACGGCGAGTCCCTTGCGGTCGTTCTCCGGCTCCGGGCGATCGCCGGTGTGGACCTGCACCCAGGGGCAGGCGCCGTCGGCGGAGATCTCCACCCCGGTCCCGCCGGGTGCGGTCGCCGTGACGCGCCAGCGGCCGTCGGCCTCGGCGGAGAGATCGGTGAAGGCGTGGTCGAGGAAGCGGCCGGCGACCGGACGCACCCGCCGCAGATCGAGATCCGAGCCCTCCTCGACCGCGCGGGTGCCGACGGGCAGCAGGCGGTCCGGGGTCACCTCGAGGACTGTCGCGGCCGGGCACGACAGCGTCCACTCGTCCAGCGGCTCGGGGCCCGCGAGCAGGTACGGGTGCGGGCACACCCCGTAGGGGGCGTCGGCCGATCCGACGTTGCGGGCGGTGACCGTGGTGGTCAGGCCGCTCTCGGCGTCGAGCCGGTGCTCGACGCGCACCTCGAGCGCGAAGGGGTACCCGGTGGTCGGGTACAGCACGGTGCGCAACGTGAGCGCCACGGCGCTCTGCTCGGCGACCTCGTAGGCCTGGAAGCTCAGCAGCCCGTGGAGGGCGTTGTTCCGCTCGACCTCGGTGATCGGGACCTGCAGCTCCCGCCCGTCCCAGGTGTACCGGCCGTCGCCGATGCGGTTCGGCCACGGGGCGACGACCGCGCCGCGGTAGAAGAGCATCGGGCCCTCGGCCGGACTGCGCAGAAGCAGGTCGCGCCCGCCCACGGTGAGCGACTCGAGGGTCGCGCCGACCTCGGACACCTCGGCCGCGTACTCGCCGGAGGCGATCCGGTGCAGAGCGCCGCGATCGCGCACGCTGCCGGAGGCCGTCACGTCCATCGTCTCCTCGGCCATGGCGATCAGCCGTCCTCGAGGCCCAGCAGGTGGGCGGTGCGGGCGAGGGACGCCGAGGCCGCCGCCGGGTCCTCGGCGAGGTGGGTGCCGAAGCTCGGGATGATCTCGCGGATCCGGGACTCCCAGGTGCCGAAGCGGTCGGGGAAGACCTTCTCGAGCATGCCCAGCATGATCGTGGTGGCGGTCGAGGCGCCGGGCGAGGCGCCCAGCATGCCGGCGATCGAGCCGTCGGCCGCGGTGATCAGCTGCGTGCCGAACTGCAGCACGCCCACCTTCTTGGGATCGGGGGCGATGACCTGCACCCGCTGACCGGCGGTGATGAGCTCCCAGTCGTCCGCGCGGGCCGAGGGCATGTACTCGCGCAGCGCGTCGAAGCGCTTGGCGGGCGAGGCGATGAGCTCGCCCGCGAGGTACTTCATGAGGTCCAGGTTCGGCGGGGCGACCGCCATCATCTGCGCGATGTTGCCCGGCTTGATCGACTCGAACAGATCGAGATTCGAGCCGGTCTTGAGGAACTTCGGCGACCAGCCGGCGTAGGGGCCGAACATGAGCGCCCGCTTGCCGTCGATGTAGCGGGTGTCCAGGTGCGGGACGCTCATCGGCGGGGCGCCGACGGCGGCCTTCCCGTACACCTTCGCCTCGTGGCGGTCGATGATCTCGGGGTCGGTGCAGCGCAGCCACTCGCCGGAGATCGGGAATCCGCCGAATCCCCGGATCTCGGGGATCCCGGAGTTCTGCAGGATCGGCAGCGCGTTGCCCCCGGCGCCCACGAACACGAAGGGCGCGCGGACCACGCGCACCTCGCCGGACGTCGAGCGGGCCATCACGCCCCAGTCGCCGCCCATGCGGCGCAGGGAGGTGACCTCCCAGCCGGTGGAGACCGTGGTGCCGGCTCCCTTCGCGACGTCCAGGAGCTCGCGGGTCAGGCGCCCGAAATCGACGTCGGTGCCGTCGGGCGAGTAGGTCGCGGCGATCGTCTCGGTCTCGGGACGCGCCTCGGTCACGAGCGGCGCCCACTCGCGCAGCTGCTCGTGGGACGTCGTGAACTCCATCGAGTCGAACAGCGGGTTCTTCACGAGCGCATCGTGGCGGCGGCGCAGGTAGTCCACGCTCTCCATGCCGTGGACGAAGCTCATGTGCGGCACCGGGTTGATGAAGGCGCTGGGGTCCTCGATCTTCCCGGTCTCCACGAGGTGCGCCCAGAACTGGCGGCTGACCTGGAACTGCTCGTTGATCGAGATCGCCTTCGCAGGGCTCACCGAGCCGTCGATGTCCTGCGGGGTGTAGTTCAGCTCGCACAGGGCGCTGTGGCCGGTGCCGGCGTTGTTCCAGCCCTGGCTGGACTCGAGGGCGACGTCGTCGAGCTTCTCGAGCACCTCGATGCGCCAGCTCGGCTCGAGGTCGGTCAGCAGGGCCGCCAGGGTCGCGCTGGCGACCCCACCCCCGATCAGCACCGCATCCGCTCGGGTCACGTCCACCGTGAGCTCGCCCATGACACTCCCGTCCTCATCGCTGATGTGCTCCGAAGAGGCTACCCCGGTCCACCTGGGCGGGGTGCTCGACCGACGGAGGGCGGGCTGTGGTCCGCGGCACGGCGGGGCGTCGTCCGGCCCGGGCCCGTGGAGCTCGAGCGCAGCACGATGAGGCGCGCGAGGGCGCGTCAGCGCGCCGCTCCGAGCCCCGCCCGGATCTCTGATGAGGTGGGTGCATGTCCGACGACGTGCATCCCGAGCCACCGCAGCAGCCCGTCCCGCCCCCGCAGCCGAGCGACCCTCTGCGGCCGACGCCCGAGCAGCTCGCATGGCAGCGCGAGGGGCTGGGCGTGTTCTTCCACGTGGGCGTGAACACGTTCGCCGGTCGGGAATGGAGCGACGGGACCCTCTCGCCCGGCATCTTCGACCCCGCAGATCTGGATGCCGACGAATGGGTGCGCACCGCGCACGACCTCGGCGCCGCCTACGTGGTGCTCACCGCCAAGCATCACGACGGGTTCTGCCTGTGGCCGACCGCGACCACCGACTACAGCGTGCGCGCGAGCCCGTGGCGGCAGGGCCGCGGCGACCTCGTCGCCGAGGTCGCCGCGGCCTGCGAGCGCTGGGGGCTCGGTCTGGGCCTGTACCTCTCGCCCTGGGACCGGCACGCACCCGAGTACGCGGATCCCGCGCGCTACGACGCCCTCTACCTCGCGCAGCTGCGCGAGCTGTGCACGGGGTACGGGCCCCTCCACGAGCTCTGGTTCGACGGCGCGGGCTCTGCGGGCCGCGAGTACGACTGGGAGGCCATCGGCGATCTCATCGACGAGCTCCAGCCGGGGGCGATGGTGTTCAACATGGGACGCGCGACCAGCCGCTGGGTGGGGAACGAGGACGGCCTGGCGAGCGATCCCGTGGAGTACGTGACCACGAGCGCCGACCTCAACAACTATGACGCCGACGTGATCGAGACGGCGGCCCCGCGCTACCTCCCGCCCGAGTGCGACGTGTCCCTGCGCGACGGCTGGTTCTGGCAGGAGGGTGAGCAGCCGAAGTCCCTCCCGCACCTGCTCGCGATCCACGACCGCTCGATCGGCCTGGGCGCGAACCTGCTGCTGAACATCCCGCCGGACCGCCGCGGCCGCATCGATCCGGCCGATGCCTCCCGGGTCTCCGAGCTCGCCGGGGCCCTCCGTGCCCGGTTCGGGTCGCCGATCCCGGCCCGCTGCGAGCCCGCCTCCGCGGTGCTGCGCCTGCCCGGGCCGACGACCTTCGACCATGTCGAGCTGCGCGAGCACCTCGAGGGCGGCCAGCGCATCCGCCGCCACCGGATCCTCGACGCCGAGGGCCGGGAGCTCGCGGTCGGCGGCACCGTCGGCGTGCGCAGGATCCACAGGCTCGCCGCGCCCGTCACCGCCGAGGTGCTCCAGGTGGAGATCGAGGGGGAGGGCGCCGCGCTCGATGCGGCCTGCGTGCACGACGCCCGCGGAACCGTCGTCCCGGACCTCTCCGGCGCCCGGCCTGCCCCGACCACGGCGCCGGACGGACCGCTGCCGGGGCGACCGCTCCCGGAGTGACCGCTGCCGGGGCGACCGCTGCCGGACTGATCTGCGGGCCCCTGTCGCGCGCCGTCACGCCCGCGGCGAACAGCCATCGATCGGCGGTGGGGTTCCGACTAGTCTCGATCCATCACCACCGCCCGATGGGGGAGAGACATGTTCGAACGCTTCACCGACCGCGCGCGGCGCGTCGTCGTCCTCGCACAGGACGAGGCGCGTCTGCTGAACCACAACTACATCGGCACCGAGCACATCCTGCTCGGCCTCATCCACGAGGCCGAGGGCGTGGGCGCGAAGGCCCTCGAGGCGCTCGGGGTCACCCTCGACGCCGCCCGGGACCAGGTGCGGGACATCATCGGCGAGGGGAACCAGGCCCCCACGGGTCACATCCCCTTCACGCCGCGCGCCAAGAAGGTCCTCGAGCTCTCGCTGCGCGAGGCGCTCCAGCTGGGCCACAACTACATCGGCACCGAGCACATCCTGCTCGGCCTGCTGCGCGAGGGCGAGGGCACCGCGGTCAAGGTGCTCTCCCGTCTGGGCGCCGAGCCCGCCGCGGTGCGCCAGGAGGTCATCGAGCGCCTGTCCGGCTACCAGGGCAAGGAGCCCGCGAACGCGGGCGGCCCCGCGGAGGGCCAGCCCGCCGGCTCGCTCGTGCTGGACCAGTTCGGCCGCAACCTCACCCAGGCCGCGCGCGACGGCAACCTCGACCCGGTCATCGGCCGCGAGCACGAGGCCGAGCGGGTCATGCAGGTCCTCAGCCGCCGCACCAAGAACAACCCGGTGCTGATCGGCGAGCCCGGCGTGGGCAAGAGCGCCGTCGTCGAGGGCCTCGCCCAGTCGATCGTGCGCGGCGACGTGCCCGAGACCCTCAAGGACAAGCAGCTGTACACGCTGGACCTGGGGTCGCTGGTCGCCGGCTCGCGCTACCGCGGTGACTTCGAGGAGCGCCTGAAGAAGGTGCTCAAGGAGATCCGCACGCGCGGCGACATCATCCTGTTCATCGACGAGATCCACACGCTCGTCGGCGCAGGGGCGGCCGAGGGCGCGATAGACGCCGCGAGCATCCTCAAGCCGATGCTCGCCCGCGGCGAGCTGCAGACCATCGGCGCGACCACGCTCGAGGAGTACCGCAAGCACATCGAGAAGGACGCCGCGCTCGAGCGCCGCTTCCAGCCGATCCAGGTCGACGAGCCCTCGATCGCCCACACGATCGAGATCCTCAAGGGGCTGCGCGACCGCTACGAGGTGCACCACAAGGTGACCATCACCGACGGCGCCCTCGTGGCCGCGGCGAACCTCTCGGACCGCTACGTCAACGACCGCTTCCTGCCGGACAAGGCGATCGACCTGATCGACGAGGCCGGCGCGCGCCTGCGCATCCGCCGCCTCACCGCGCCGCCCGAGCTCAAGGAGTACGACGAGAAGATCGAGGACGTCCGCAAGCGCAAGGAGGAGGCGATCGACGGCCAGGACTTCGAGAAGGCCGCCTCGCTGCGCGACGAGGAGCAGACCCTCAAGACCGAGCGCGACGAGCGCGAGGACGCATGGCGCAACGGCGAGACCGACGCGGTGACCACGGTCTCCGAGGAGGTCATCGCCGAGGTGCTCGCCGCCTCGACCGGCATCCCGATCGTCAAGCTCACCGAGGAGGAGTCCTCGCGACTGCTCCACATGGAGGACGAGCTGCACAAGCGCGTCATCGGGCAGAACGAGGCCATCAAGGCGCTCTCCCAGGCGATCCGCCGCACCCGCGCCGGCCTCAAGGACCCCAAGCGTCCCGGCGGCTCGTTCATCTTCGCGGGCCCCACGGGCGTCGGCAAGACCGAGCTCGCCAAGGCCCTCGCGGAGTTCCTGTTCGGCGACGAGGAGTCGCTCATCCAGCTGGACATGTCCGAGTTCGGCGAGAAGCACACGGCCTCGCGGCTGTTCGGCTCGCCCCCCGGGTACGTCGGCTACGACGAGGGCGGCCAGCTCACGGAGAAGGTGCGTCGCAAGCCCTTCAGCGTGGTGCTGTTCGACGAGGTGGAGAAGGCCCACGTGGACATCTTCAACTCGCTCCTGCAGATCCTCGAGGACGGCCGCCTGACCGACTCGCAGGGCCGCGTCGTGGACTTCAAGAACACCGTGATCATCATGACCACGAACCTGGGCACCCGCGACATCGCCAAGGGCGTCTCCATGGGCTTCACCGCCGGCGGGGATCTCTCCACCGACTACGAGCGCATGAAGTCGAAGGTCCACGAGGAGCTCAAGCAGCACTTCAAGCCCGAGTTCCTCAACCGCGTCGACGACGTGGTGGTCTTCCCGCAGCTCTCCCAGGAGGAGATCGTGCAGATCGTCGACCTCATGGTCGCCAAGCTCGGCACGCGCCTCGCGGAGAAGGACATGGACATCGAGCTCACCGAGGGCGCCAAGGAGCTGCTCGCGGAGAAGGGCTACGACCCCGTGCTCGGCGCGCGTCCGCTGCGCCGCACGATCCAGCGGGACATCGAGGACGCGCTCAGCGAGCGGATCCTGTTCGGCCAGGTCTCGGCGGGCGACCACATCGTGGTCGACTCCGAGGGCGAGGGCCTGCTGGGCGAGCTCGTGTTCCGCCGCCGCACCGACGGCGGGTCCCTCGAGCCCCTCTCGGACGATGTCTCCGTCAGCGCGATGACGGAGGCCCGCACCGAGGACGCCGCCCACCCGGACGTGCCGGAGGGCGAGAGCTCCTCCGGGAACGACGACGGGACCGACGCGGGCACCGGCTCCGGCACGGAGTCCTCCGCGGACACCGATGTGAGCTCCTCGCGCTGACCTCCGGGTCGGCAGAGCAGTGAGCGCCCGGCGCCCCCTGAGGGCGCCGGGCGCCGTCGCCGGAGGCACGGCGCAGTCGGACGGAGAGGCGGAGCGCGATCGTGGGAGTGGGCACGTTCCAGGCGTGGATGACCGGTCTGCAGGACTGGATCGTCGCCGCGGGCGATACCTGGTGGGTGCACCTGGTGGTGTTCGCGCTGTGCGCGATCGACGCCTTCTTCCCCACGGTCCCCAGTGAATCGGTCATCGTCGCGCTGTCCTCCCTGTGGGCGTCGTCCTCGGTGCCTCCGATCTGGCTGACGGTGCTCGCCGCCTGGGGCGGCGCCTTCCTGGGCGACAACATCGCCTACCTGATCGGACGCACCGTGGGCTGGGAGCGCTTCGGCTTCCTGCACCGAGGACGCGGACTGAAGGCGGTCCAGGCGGCGGAGCGCGGCCTGGACCGGCGCGCCCTGCTCTTCCTGATGACCGCCCGCTACATCCCCTTCGGCCGCACCGCCGTGAACCTCACGGCCGGTGCGGTCCGCTATCCCTGGCGCCGGTTCTGGCACCGCTCGCTCGCGGCGACCTTCGTGTGGGCCGTCTACTCGTGCGGCATCGGCGCCGTGGCCGGCAGCTGGTTCGAGGACAATCATCTGCTGGCCATCACGGTCGCCGTGGTCATCGCGGTCGTCGTGGCCCTCGTCGTCGAGCGCCTGGTCTCCCTGATGAACCATCTCCTGGACAGCCGCCACGAGCGTGCCGCCCAGCAGGCCGAGCAGGAAGCGGCGCAGCGGGAGGGCGGGGGCTCCGACGAGCAGCCGTCGGACGGCGCCGAGGACGATGCGCAGAGCGGCGACTGTCCGTCCGCGGCGCCGCGCGAGACGACCGACGGCGCCGGCGCCCGGGCGAGTAGCGTCGGGGAGCACGAATCGTCGGACGAGGACCGATCGGCCGAGAACCCGGGGGCCGAGAGCGACGCCGACACGGACCCCCGAAGGACGGCATCCCCCGCATGAGCATCGAGCTGCGCCCCGCGCTCCCGGCCGACGTCCGGGCCATCGACCGCCTCGTGCAGCCCTTGGCCGCCCGCCAGATCCTGCTCGGCAAGGAGCTCGTGGTCTACTACGAGGCCATCCAGGAGTTCCTCGTCGCGGTCGACGAGGACGGCACCGTGATCGGCTGCGGCGCACTGCACGTGATGTGGGAGGACCTCGGCGAGGTGCGCACCCTGGCCGTGAGCGAGGACGCGCGCGGCACGGGCCTGGGCCATCGCATGCTCGAGGCGCTCCTGCAGCGCGCCCGCGACCTGGGGCTCGAGCGCGTGTTCTGCCTGACCTTCGAGGTCGACTTCTTCGCCCGCCACGGCTTCCGCGCCATGAGCCCGGATCCGCTGCCGCCCGAGGTCTACGCCGAGCTGCTGCGCTCGAGCGACGAGGGCGTGGCGGAGTTCCTGGACCTCGCGCGGGTCAAGCCCAACACCCTGGGCAACACGAGGATGATCCTGCGCCTGGCCGACGCACCGGTCTGACCCCCAGTCTCGGCTGCGGTGTCAGGGCAGGCGCACGGTCCCGTCCTCGATCACCGCGAGCCCGTCGGCGACGAGGGAGTCCAGGCAGCGCGGCACCCTGTCGTCGGCCTCGTCGCTGCGCAGGAGCGCGATCCGCTCCCTGCGCGCGGGTCCCTCGCGCAGCAGCGCCATGATCCGTCCGCGCATCTGACGGTCGGTGCCCTCGAAGGCCTGGGGACGCGACGGCGTCCCGGAATCCGCAGGACGCCCCTTGGCCAGCCACGCGCAGTGCGGGGCGAGCGGGCAGATGTCGCAGTGCGGGGAGCGGGCCGTGCACACGAGCGCCCCGAGCTCCATCACCGCCTGGTTCCAGCGCACCGACCGTTCCGTCTCGGCGGGGAGGACCTCGGTGGCCAGCGCCCGCTGGGATGCGGTGAACGTGCTGCCGGGGGAGGCCTCCCCGCGCACGCAGCGCACGAGCACCCGCCGGATGTTGGTGTCCGCGACCACCGCGCGGCCGTGGTGGGCGAAGGCGGTGACGGCGGCCGCGGTGTACTCGCCGATCCCCGGCAGGGCGCGCAGGGCGTCGAGCCCGACGGGCACCTCGCCGCCGTGCTCCTCGACGATCGCGCGGGCGCAGGCCTGCAGGCGCAGCGCCCGGCGCGGGTAGCCCAGGCGGTCCCATGTGCGCAGCACCTCGGCCGTCGGCGCCTCGGCGAGGTCCTGCGGTCGCGGCCAGCGGCGCATCCATTCCTGCCAGCGGGGGAGGACCCGCACCACGGGGGTCTGCTGGAGCATGATCTCCGAGACCAGGATGCTCCAGGCGCTCGCATCGCTCGCCCGCCAGGGCAGGTCGCGGCCCGCGTCGGCGAACCAGTCGATCACCGCGTCGATCCCGCTGCCGTCGAGGAGTCCGACGGGATCGGGGACGGTCGCGGGGGAGTCGGCGGGCACTCGGGAACGGTACCGCACGGGCGGGGCCGCACAGTCTGCGCCGCTCGAGGCGAGCCGCCGGGTGGGCTTCCCTTGCGGTCTGGCATGAGAAACGGGGCGGGACCATGTGGTCCCGCCCCGTCCGTGCGCCGCTCTCACGGCGTCATGCGGAGCCTCCGGCCGGGCCGGAGGGGTTCCTTCACTGCTGCGGGGTCTGCCCCGGGGTGCTCGAGTCCCTGTTCTGGAGGGCGTCGCGGATCTCGGTGAGCAGCGCGATGTCCTCCGGGGTGGCCTCCGGCGCGTCCGGGTCCTCGCCGCGACGGATCATGGCCATGCGACGGGCCTTGGCCATCGGCAGCACGAACACGAAGTACACCACCGCGGCGGTGATGAGGAACGTGATGACGGCGGAGATGACCTCTCCGACGTTGATGAACGTGTTCTCGTTGCTGGAGATGAGCTGGTAGCCCAGGCCGATGCTGTCCGCGCCGCCGGCCGCGGCCACGATCGGGTTGATGATGTACGTGACGAAGGCGGTGACCAGAGCGGTGAACGCACCGCCGATCACGACACCGACGGCGAGGTCGATGACGTTGCCCTGCATGACGAAGTCCTTGAAGCCCTTCACGGTGCTTTCCTCACTGCTCGGAGACGCGGGGGATCGGGTGACACAGTGGATGCTGGGGAAGCACCCGCTGGGGAGATTAGAACATGATCGCGATCTCGAGCCAGCCTTCACGCACGGCGTGAGCGACTTCTCCCGTGTGAGACGGATCCACGGCGACGAGGATCTCCACAGCATCCGTGCTGGACACGGCGCCCATCGGGCCCGTCGCCGTCGCGTCGGCCGGGACCTCGACGACCATCGCATCGATCCTGCGCGTGTCACCGGGCATCTCGGTCGAGACGACGAGACTGAGCTCGTCGCCCGGCGCGAGGTGCGGAAGCAGCGCGGGGGCCACGGGCACGACCACCACGGCCCGTCCCGCGAGCGGCGGAGACTGCGCCTCCTCACGCAGCCTCTGCGGGGCGAGGACCTCCCCGGCGCCCACGCTCCGCGAGACGCGCAGGCCCTCCAGATGAGAGGGATCCGAGGTCGAATCGTCAGGGACGAGAGCATCGGCGACCTCGGCCTCGCGCAGGTCCCCGGACCGGATCACCGTGCCCGCAGGGAGGTCGTGCGCGGCCACGAGCACGCCGCGCGCATCGGCCGACGCGGGCAGCAGGCCGGGCAGGACCGCGACCGCGAGCAGCGCGGCGAGCAGGATGCTCAGCAGGCGCCGGCGCCGACGGACGGCCCGGTGCCAGCGGGGGAGGGAGTCGTGCAGTCGTCGCAGCATGCTCCGACGCTAGGGCGAGCTGACGCGCGCCGGGCGTCGCCCGTCGTCACTGTGGACGACGGAGTGATGTGGAGGAACGACGGCGGAGCGCTCAGTCCGCGGCGGAGGCGGCCGCAGGGGCCGCGGATGCGCTGCTCGATGCGCTCGAGGACTCCTTCGACGAGGAGGCGCTGCTCGAGGAGTCGGAGGAGCTCGAGGAATCGGACGAGCTCGACGAGCCCGAGGAGTCCGACGACGAGGAGGCGGTGCGCGAGGACGCGGAGTCCGTCGAGTAGAAGCCCGAGCCCTTGAACACGACGCCCACGCTGTCGAAGACCTTGCGCAGAGCGGACTGCCCGCACTCGGGGCAGACGGTCAGCGAGTCCTCGCTGAAGCTCTGGTACTTCTCGAAACGGTGGCCGCAGTTCTTGCAGGCGTACGCGTACGTGGGCACTAGGGTCCTCCACATCCAGGGTGATCGGCGCCTCCCGAGGCG
The DNA here is from genome assembly GCF_022346485.1 of Brachybacterium sp. ACRRE. Taxonomy (NCBI): domain Bacteria; kingdom Bacillati; phylum Actinomycetota; class Actinomycetes; order Micrococcales; family Dermabacteraceae; genus Brachybacterium; species Brachybacterium sp. ACRRE. Next base: position 15,188 of record NZ_JAKRMO010000017.1, read on the forward strand.
CCCGCACGAGCTTACCGCCGCGCGGGGCCGACCAGCAGGGCCGCCCGGGGTGATGCTCGCCGCGCCCCTCGCCGGCAGCACCGCGCGGACGGCGGATCCCCCGGGCGATGGCCCGGGCCGTCAGGAACCGGCCCGTCAGGAACCGAGCCGCTCCACCCCATCCGTGGTGAGCACGGCGTGCGCCGGGCGGTCGTGCGCCTCGCGCGGCAGGGCGCCCGGCGCCAGCACCTCCCAGGGATGGACGACGGCCACGACCGCCGTCGTGCGCGCATGCTCGAGCGCCCTGTCGTAATAGCCTCCGCCGTGCCCGAGGCGCGTGCCGGAGCGGTCCACGGCCAGGGCCGGGGCGAGCACGAGATCGGCCCGGGCCAGGGCGTCGGCCCCCTCGCGCGGTCCCGACGGCTCCCCGCCGAAGCCTCGCGCGGGCGGCGGTGCCAGCGGGGACGACCCGTCCCATGCGGCCCAGTCGATCCGCTCGCCCGCGTGGACCGGCAGCAGGATGCGGTGGCCGCGGGCAGCGAGCACGCGCAGCAGCATCCGCACGTCGGGCTCGGTGGGCGTCGGGTCGAAGGCGGCGATCCGCAGCGGGCCCGTCGCGCGGGGCAGGAGGGCGAGCAGCTCGTCGGCCCGGCCCGCGAGGCGCGCGTCCTCGTCGGGCGCGCGGTGGCCGGTCGCGGCGCGCTCGGTGCGCAGTCCCGTGCGCAGGGCCTTCTTGCGCACGGCGGGGGTCTGCTGAGAGTTCTCCTCCACCGCCCCAGCATGGCATCGCGGATGCCGCCTCCGCGATGGCTACGATGCCCGGATGCCCCCTGTCTGGCCGCTCGTGCTCTCGGATGCGGAGCTCACCCTGCGCCCTCTGCGCCGTCGCGACCGCCGCGCCTTCGAGACGCTGCTGGTGCGCAACCGCGAATGGCTCGCGCCCTGGGACGCCACGGACCCCGAGCGCCGTCGGCCCCGGCCCACCCACGGGGAGCTCCTGCGCTGGGCGGAGCGGGAGGGGCGCGCCGGTCGCCACCTCAGCCTGCTGCTGTGCGCGGACGGCCGGCCTGCGGGGCAGGTGAGCGCGGGACCGATCCTGTACGGCGCGCAGTCCTCGGCGACGATCGGCTACTGGATCGACCATGCGCGCGCCGGCCGCGGGTATGCGCCGCGCGGCGTCGCCCTGCTCATCGACCATCTCTTCGCCGAGGTCGGGCTGCACCGGGTGGAGATCAACATCCGGCCCGAGAACGAGGCCAGCCTGCGGGTGGCCCGCAAGCTCCACCTGCGCGAGGAGGGGCTGCGCGAGCGGTTCATCCATGTCGACGGCGCCTTCCGCGACCACCTGAGCTTCGCCATCACGGCCGACGAGGTCGAGACCGACGAGCGCGGCAGGGGAGTGCTCGCGCGGTATCGGCGCGAACACATGGGCGCCACGGGCGCGTCGTGACCAGCTGAATCACAGCCGTGTCATTAGGGTGGGCGAGGTGGAGACCTTCAACCTCGGGGCTGTCCTGTTCGCCCTCCTGCTGCTCGTCTGGGTCGGCTATGCCGTCCCGCGCAGCGCGGAGCGCCGGGAGCTGATCTCGAGAGCGCGTGACGCGATGCGCTCCCGGGACTCCCGCACCGCGCGGGATCTCTCCGAGGCCGCCCACTCCCGCCCGAGAGCCCGTGAGGTGCACGTCATGAATGACGACCGTCTGCTGCTGCGTCCCGCCGATCCGACCGCCCGCCCGCGCTTCGACGCGTCGCCCGGCACTCGCGTCGACCCCTATGAGGAGGCCGGACGCCAGCGACGCACCCTGCGCGTGGTCCTGCTCGCGCTCGCGCTGGTGACGATCGGCGTGGGCGTCCTCGCCGGCTTCTCGATCCTGCCGGTGTGGAGCGTGCTGCTGCCGCTCGCGGTCCTCGCCGCCTACGTGGTGGGCCTGCGCCGCGCCGAGCTGGACCGCCGGTCCCGTCTGCGCCGCGCCGCCGAGCTGCGAGGCGCGGGTGCGGCGACGTCGGCCACCACCGCATCGAGCCCCGCCGTGACGAGCGCCTCTGCCGAGGAGGCCCCGCAGGTCGCCGCACCGGCCGCGGCGACCGATCGGTCGGACGAGCTCTCCGCCTCCACCGTGACGACCGCGCGCACGCCCGGCGACTCCGCCGCGCACACGCAGGAGCACGCGGAGCTGGGCGAGGAGATCGAGTCCGCGAGCGCCGCCCTCGCCGCGCCCGGCGAGTGGATCCCGCGTCCCGTGCCGCGCCCGTCCTACGCCCTGCACGGCGAGGTCGAGGATCTCGCCACCCGCCACGCGGCCCACCGCAGCAGCGTCGCCCCCCAGCAGGTCGCTCTCGAGGTCGAGGTCGACGACGTGGCCGACGAGGCCCTGCGCGAGGAGCCGCAGCGCACGCCCGCCTCGGATCTCGGCCTCGACGAGATCCTCGCGCGCCGCCGCGCCTGAGACCCCGAGCCGACCACAGCCCGCCCCAGCAGCCCGCCCCAGCCACAGGAGGCACAGTGACCGCACCCGAGGAGCTTCTGGAGGCGGCCGAGGCCGCCGCGTCCCTCGCCGCCGACTACGTGCGGGGACTGGATCGCACCGCCCTGCAGCGGGAGTACAAGAACGACAGCCACGACATCGTGACCACCCACGATCGCGCGTGCGAGGAGATCATCGTGCGCGAGCTCGCTCGCCGCGTGCCTGGCGCACGCGTGATCGGCGAGGAGGGCGGCGAGCGGCCCGGTGCCGGGGCCGACGGCGGCGCCTCCGACTCCGAGATCACCTTCTACGTCGACCCGATCGACGGGACCAGCAACTTCGCGGCCGGGCTGCCGCTGTTCTGCGTCTCGATCGGCGTCGCCGTCGACGGAGAGCTGGTCGCGGGAGTGGTCGACGCGCCCGTGCTCGGCGAGGTGATCAGTGCGGCCGACGGGCCGGTGCGGCTGAACGGGGTCGAGGTCGCCGGGCGCCCGACCCTCGCCGCGAAGGACGCGCTCGTGCTCACCGGCTACCCGGGCTACCGCGCCTACCGCGAGCTGCCCGAGCTGTCCGCGGCGCACGGACGGCGCCTGTCCGACGGGGTCTCGGCGGTCCGCCACCTGGGCTCGGCCGCGCTCGAGCTCGCCTACGTCGCCCTGGGCCGCGCCGATGCGACGCTGCTGCCCTCGATCAACGCCTGGGACGTCGCCGCCGGATTCCACCTGGTCCAGAGTGCCGGCGGCAGCCTGCGCACCTGGCCCGGGACCACGGGCCAGGGACGGCCCGTGCAGGAGCAGCCCGCGTACGTCGCGTGCACCGGTCCCGAGCGCCTCGCGGTGCTCGACGAGATGATGGACGAGGTGCAGGCCGCCCGCGATGAGCGGGTCGCGTGACAGCCGGCGACGGCCGTCGCCGGGGGCCCGCTCCGGCTCCGTGACCGGTCGCTGTGATCCTCGTCAAGGCGGCTCGTGACGGTCGTGAGCACCGGCTTCGCGATGCTAGGCTTGCCAGGTCGCCACGCGGCACGGGGCTTTAGCTCAGTTGGTAGAGCGTTTCGTTCGCAATGAAAAGGTCAGGGGTTCGATTCCCCTAAGCTCCACGGCATCACCGGAAGGCTCCTCATCATCAGGATGAGGGGCCTTTTTGTTGCGACGAAGCAGTGTCATCCTTCGGGGAACCATGGTCGGGATGCCCATGAGGTTGCCCATCCCGGGAGCGGATGCCCAACACCCTCTCCGCACTTTCCCGACCGATACAGCCTCACCTGTCCCACCCGACGCGCAGACTTCCTCCATGAAGACCATGCGAGAGCGAGACGCCGAGTGGGCGCTGATGGTGCGCCAGCGGATCGAGGGTCATCGGGTGCACCCGTTCTTCGAGCCACCCGCCCCGCCGGCAGATGATGTGTGGGCGCGCCGTGGCGAGGAGTCGCAGGATCCCGGTGGCTGGGAGGCGGCGTGAGGGACGTCGGCCTCTTCGCGGCATCGGAGCGCATCGAGCAGGTGATCTCCTCCGTGCTCATCGGCTACCGGCTCGCGATCCGTAGCGGCACCGCGGTCGAGTCGATCCCCTGGCACCGCGACGACGCCCTGCCCCGCTACTCGGTGCGCGTCTCGACGCCGGACGACTCCATCGTCGACACCGCCCTCGTCTGGGCGTGCAGGGACGAATAGCTCGAGGCGCACCTGCGCCGGTGGCTGCTCGAGCGGATCCATCTCGAGGGCACTAAGCGCGGCCACGGCCGCCGGCATGACCCGTGGTGGTCCGCCGTGTGGCGGAAGGCGAACCCAGGGCGATCATGACGAAAGCGCCCCCACCCCCGACCGTGAGATCAGGATGGGGGCGTTCTCATGGGCGCTCGCGTCAGGGGCTCTCGATGAGCTCGATCGTGGATCCATCCGCATCGCGTAGGTAGGTGAAGCGCGTGCCGGCGCGGGGACCATCGGGCATGCGCTGGGGTTCACCGAGCGTTCGCCACCCGTAGCTGCTGCACGCCTGAACGGTCGCATCCAGGTCGTTCACTCCGAGCGCGAGATGCCACGACCCCACCTCGTTCGATGCGGGGCGGTGGTGCCGCGCGCCCTCTGGCCGGGTGTACTGGAGGAGTTCGATGGCGTAGCCATTGAGATCGATGACAGCAGCGTCGATCTCGGCTCCCGCGACGCCGACGACTTCCGCCGCGAACTCGCCACCCAGGCGGAACCTTCTCTGGATCTCCGCTCCGAGCGCTCCAGCCCAGAAGGCGAGCGAGGCTTCGAGGCTTCGGACCGTGATTCCCGTGTGCACGACAGAGGGCTGCTGAGTTGGTGGCATTCCCCCACCGTAGGACTGTGGGGTTGTGGTGGCGAAGGTGGAGGGCGGCTACGCGAGCTCGCGCTGCGACCGCCACCGGGTGACGGCGAGTCGCGCGCCGTCGAGGATCGCGACGTGCCCACGTTGCCCGCGGCCACGCCTGACACTTCCTCGCCGCCGTGGAGCATGACATCGACCGGAAGTCGCCTGCGGCCTCATCGACGTCGACAAGTTCTGCGAAGCCGCCGCCTGGTCCCCGCCCCCGATCGGCATCGCGCAGTACTCGACGTCATGCCCGAGACCGTCGTCGACCGCTTCCACGCCTTCACCGACCACGAGCGCGCCGCCCGCACCGAGCGGCTCCACATTGCCCGCTGGGCCTCCTAGGGCAGGTCACAGTCACGGTTCCATCACGGACCGTCCAGAATGTCGGCGCGTCTGCCTACTCTCAGCTCATCCCGTCCCACGCCCCAGGAGAACCCCATGAAGCGCACCCTGCGCACCCTCGCCGTGCCTGTCCTCACTGCCGTGCTGCTTGCAGGATGCGGTGGCGCGAGTGGCGACTCCGAGTCCTCGTCGGCGTCCAGCACTTCGAAGTCCCAGCAGAGCGATACGGGCGGGGCGTCAGACGCGTCCGCCCCCATGGATGATGGCGGCGACGACACTCTGTACGACGAAGCTAACTGCTCCCCGGAGCTCTGGGACGAAGTCGAGGGTATCTGCGCCGATGCCAGCACTCTCGAACCGCTCTCTGTCGAGGGTGCTTTCGGATTCTCCGAGGGCGGCGCGACGTACACGCTGGGCGTACCGCATCCTCTCCCTGGCCCTGTCATTGATGGGATGAAGGGACTCGGATTTACCGACGCGGAGCTCAGCGCCATCAAGGTGATCCCCGTGGAGATCGACAACACCGAGGGGCTCCAGTCGGAGTCGCTGTTCGGGGCAACGGCGGTCAGCGAGGACGGCCAGCAGCACGAGTGGCTCTCGCTCAGCGGCTACCTGTTCGACACCCTCGACGAGTACGCCGAGAAGAACGACTCAGGTCTGGGTGATCCCGTGTATGACGAGCTTTACGAGGTGAAGGAGGACGCGATCCAGGAGGTTGCTCGGACCGCGAAAAGCACTCAGTACCTCGTCGCCGATGATGAGGCTGATCTCGACGGGAAGTTCACGTACATGGAGCTCGAAGGCGGGGAGCTCGGGGGCAGTCCGTTCCCGATGTTCCCCAAGCTGCCATGACAGCCTGAAGAATCGCCCCGGCTCCGAGCGGAGTCGGGGGGGGGGGGGGCGTGGTCATGCGGCGAGTTCGAGCTGCCGCGCGACGCCCTCGAGGGCCTTGAACATCATTTGCGGATCGGCGTGTTGGTGCTTCCTCGTGCTGAGCACGCTGCTGCGGCCGAAGATCGCGATGGTGATCTGCGTGTCGATGCCGAGCGCGAGGAGCATTGTCGCGGTCGCGTGCCGACCTTGGTGGACCTAGTAGGGCCCGCCGGCGGGGTGACTCGACCATGAGGACGCGCTGCTGCACGGTGTGTACCTCGAGGATCGCGGCCTTGAGGGCGAGGGTGAGGAGGTCGCGTGCCCGCTTCGATGTCGCGATCGACTTGCCGGCTTCGCGGACGGCGTTGTCGATCTTGCGGAGGTCGGCGGGGAGAGGTCCGCGACGTAGTGCTTCCCAAGCGTCGGGATGATCCAGTGGTTCACTGCGGACTTGTCGTACGCGTCAGCCGCCGAACTCGCCTTGTCGTGGCGTATCGAAAGGTACTGGGTGCACCAGTGCTTGAAGGTTGTGCGGGCATGTCCGGGCCCGCCCCGTTGTCCTAGATCTCTCGAACGAGGAGCCTGAGCGCGTTCTTCGCCTCGGCCTCGCTCGAGAGGACGACTGGGCGCATTCGACGCTTGCCCTTCGAGGTGAAGCCAGCGTTGATTGCACCGGCCCACTTGCGGTCCTTGCTTTGGCTCACGAATCCCATTCCGTACTGCGTGCGTCGCTTGTGTGCCATGGCGCCTGCCACTCGGATGCCTGTTTAACTGCCCATGTCTGGCCTCCGCCCGGCACGCGACTGACGACCATCCGTTCAGGCAGGAGACCGATTCCGTGTCTCCCAGTGTGCCGAACCCCTTTGTTCGCAATGAAAAGCTCAGGGGTTCGATTCCCCTAAGCTCCACGGCATCACCGGAAGGCTCCTCATCATCAGGATGAGCGGCCTTCCGCCGTTCGTGGACGGGCACTCAGTCCTTGAGGGTCCCGCTGTCGATCGCGGGCTCCTGCGCCCAGGTCGCCTCGCCGGGCTCGAGCACGCTCATGGTGCCGTGGGCGGTCAGCTCCCCGGCCTCGGTGCCGAAGAAGGTCGCGGAGAGTCCGCCTCCCTGGGAGGCCGGCGTGAGCGAGAACGTGAACGTCGAGGCGGTGGTGCCCGTGGCCGGGGATGCGACCCAGCCCGCACCGACCGAGCTCAGCTGGGCCGGCTGGGAGAGGTCGATGACGATCTGCAGTGTGGCCCCGTCCGGTGGCGGGACCCAGGGATCCGCCCGGTAGCTGACCTGGGCGGAGACCTGGAACTGCAGATGGCTCTCTGCGGCGGCGACGGTGATGAAGTGCGCGTTCGCCGCGACGTTCCAGTAGTAATTGGCCTCGTCATTCGGCGCCGGCCCGGGTTCCGAGGCGGCGATGGCAGGGGCTGCGGTGGACACGAGGACCAGCGGGGCAGTCCACGCCGCGCCGCGGAGGATGCCTCGGCGGCGGAGCTCTCGGGAGGGCGGGGGCTGAGGAGGCATGGGGATCCTCGTTCTCGGCACATATCGGGCCGTCGGGTCCAGATGCTACGCCCGGGCGGCACGCCGGTCGCCCCCGGCTACCATCATGGACACCTGACGAGGAGGCCCTCATGTGCGGACGGTTCGTGCTCGACTTCGACGAGGCAGGGCTGCTGCGCGCCTACGTCGCCACCAAGGCGGACCAGGACGGCCCGGACTGGTCGCCGGCCTACTCGATCGCCCCGTCGACCCTCGCGCCCGTCGTCCGCGAGCACTATGACGAGGACGGCGAGCTGCGCCGCACCCTCGAGCCCGCACGCTGGGGCCTGCATCCCTCCTGGGCGAAGGACAAGGGGCCCCGCCCGATCAACGCGCGCTTGGAGACCGTGACCACCAACGGCATGTTCCGCGGTCCCTTCGCGAGCGCCCGCGTGGTGGTCCCGATGAACGGCTACTACGAGTGGGTCGAGCAGGCCGACGGTGCCAAGCAGCCCTTCTACGTGCACGCCGAGCACGGTGATCTGCTGCACGCGGCCGGTCTCGCCTCCGCGCGCAAGGACGGCGAGTCCTGGCAGGTCTCCTTCACGATCATCACCCGCGAGGCGAAGGACGCCGCAGGTGACGTGCACGACCGCATGCCCGCGTACCTCCCGGAGGACATGCTCGGGCGCTGGCTCGCACCCGACAAGCTCGAGGGCGAGGAGAAGAACGCGCTGCAGCACGAGCTCGGCGAGGCCTCCGACGAGATCGCCACGACCCTGGTCACCCATCCCGTGGACCGCCAGGTCAACAGCGTCCAGAAGATCGACCGCACCGATCCCTCGCTCATCGAGCCCGTCGAGCTGGACTGACGGCGGGCGCGAGACGGCACGGGTCGCGCTCCGCCTGCACGCGGCCTCCGCCTACACTCGCCGCCATGGGACACGTGCTCGGCATCGGCGGATGCTTCCTGCGCGCCTCGGATCCGCAGGCGCTCACCACCTGGTACCGCGACGTGCTGGGACTCGACATCGACGAGAACGGACTGTGGCACCAGCAGGCGGGGCCGACGGTCTTCGCCGCCTTCCCCCAGGACACCGATTACTTCGGGGACTCCGGGCAGACGGCCATGCTCAACCTGCGCGTCGACGATCTGGATGCGCTGCGCGCGCGGCTCCGGATGACCGGGGCGATGGTCGAGGACGAGGTGCAGGAGATGGAGAGCGTGGGCCGCTTCGGTTGGGTGCGAGACCTCGAGGGGAATCGCATCGAGCTGTGGGAGCCGGCACCGGGCGGCTCATGTGCCGTCGCGCCACGGCGCAGCGGGCTCTGCTGAGCGTCGTTCCGCGCACCTGCGCGAACCCGGATTTCCGCATGTGACGAGGCCCTTCCGTGCAGCGCGGGGCGCCGCATACGTTCGGCACAGGTCGCGGCCGTGAAGCCGTGACCGGACGAACGACTCCCGAGCCGGAAGGTGCCGCCGCCGTGACCTCACCGAAAGACGCAGAGAAGATCGCACGGAGGTTCCGCGAGGTCTTCGCGCGGATCGCCCCGGGCGCCGTGGAGCGCGAGCGCGAGCACCGGCTGCCGCGCGAGGAGGTCGCCGAGCTCGCGGCCCTGGGCTTAGGCGCGCTGCGCGTCCCGATCGCCGACGGCGGCGCGGGCCTGAGCATCCCGCAGGCCGCCCGCATCTGGGTGGACGCCGCCGCGGCGGACTCGAGCCTGCCGCAGATCTTCCGCGGCCAGTTCGCGATCGTGGAGGACCGCGTCCACACGAGCGAGGACTCCCGCGAAGCCTGGCTGCGCCGCTTCGTGGACGGCGAGATCGTCGGCAACTCCTGGAGCGAGGCCTCGGGCTCCACGACCGCGAGCCCCTCGACACGCCTGGTGTCCACGTCGCAGGGCCTGCGTCTGCGCGGCCGGAAGTACTACACGACCGGCAGCATCTTCGCCCAGTGGACCGATGCCACCGCGGCCGACGACTCCGGCGAGACCGTCGCCGTGCTCGTGCCCACGGACGACCCCGGCGTGAGCGTGAGCGACGACTGGAACGGCTTCGGTCAACAGCTCACCGGGACCGGCACGATCGTGTTCGACGACGTCCCCGTCGACCCCGAGAACGTCATCGTCCTCACGGACCGCTTCAGCTACCAGACGGCGCTCTACCAGCTCGTCCTCCTCGTGGTGCAGGCGGGCATCGCACGCCGGGCCGCCAAGGACGCGGCCGACGCCGTCCGCGCCCGCACCCGCGTCTACAGCCACGGCCTCGCCTCCCGGGCGCGGGACGACGGCCAGATCCTCGCTGTCATCGGACAGGTCCGCTCCGCGGCCTTCGCCGCCGAAGCCGTCGTCGACCGCGCCGCCGAATCGCTCCAGCGCGCCTCCGACCTCGAGCCCGAGCGCGGCTCCGAGGCGCAGCGGGAGGCCCTCGCCGAGGCCGAGCTCGCCACCGCCGAGGGCCAGGTCGTGCTCGCCGAGCTCGTCCCCGAGGCCGTCACCCGGCTCTTCAACGCCCTCGGCGCCTCCGGCACGAGCACCGACCTGGGCCTCGACCGCCACTGGCGCAACACCCGCACGGTCTCCTCCCACAACCCGGTGATCTACAAGCAGCGCATCATCGGCGACCACCTGGTCAACGGCGCTGACCCCGTCCGTCTCTGGGGCGTCGGCACGGACGCCCCGGCAGGCGGAGAGGGGACGAGGGCCGAGCCCGATCCGGTGCTTCGCCCCGTCGAGACCCGAGAGGCGGTCGCCCGCGCATGAGCAAGCAGATCCGCTTCAACGCCTTCGACATGAACTGCGTCGCCCACCAGTCGCCGGGGCTCTGGCGCTGTCCCGGGGACCAGTCCTGGCGCTACAAGGACATCGAGTACTGGCAGGACATCGCGCGGATCGCCGAGCGCGGACTCTTCGACGCCGTGTTCATCGCCGACGTGCTGGGCACGTACGACGTCTTCGACGGCAACGACCTGGCCGCGATCCGCCAGGGCGCGCAGGTGCCCGTGAACGATCCGGTGCAGCTCGCCGCGGTCGGCGCGGCCGTCACGGAGCACGTGGGCTTCGGGATCACTGCGGGCACCGCCTTCGAGCACCCTGTGCCCTTCGCGCGGCGCCTGTCGACCCTCGACCACCTCACCAAGGGCCGGGTGGGATGGAACGTCGTCACCGGCTACCTGCCCTCGGCGGCGAGGAACCTGGGCCAGCACGATCTGGTCGAGCACGACGCGCGCTACGACCACGCCGACGAGTACCTCGAGGTGATCTATAAGCTCCTCGAGGGGTCGTGGGAGGACGACGCCGTGGTCCGCGATGCCGAGTCCGGTGTGTTCACGATCCCGGAGAAGGTGCACCACATCGGGCACCACGGCACCTTCTTCGACGTCCCCGGCATCCACCTCTCGGAGCCCTCGCCACAGCGCACCCCGGTGGTCTTCCAGGCCGGAGCCTCCCCGCGCGGTGTGCGCTTCGCGGCCGAGAACGCCGAGGCGATCTTCATCGGCGGCCCCACCAAGGAGGTCGCCCGCAGCACCGTCCAGCGCATCCGGAAGGCGCTCGTGGACGCCGGCCGTGGGCCCTACGACGCCAAGATCTACCTGCTCAGCACGATCATCACCGACGAGACGGCGGCCGGGGCGCGCGCGAAGCACGCGGATCTGCTGTCGTACGCGAGCGTCGAGGGCACCGAGGTGTTCTTCTCCGGCTGGCTCGGTGTCGATCTCGCCGGCTACGACCTGGACGCGCCGCTGGGCGACGTGCAGTCCAACGCCATCCAGTCCGCGCTCGCCGCCTTCCAGGGCGACAACGAGCGCGGGGAGACCTGGACCGTGCGCGACATCGTGCGGCTCGGCGGCATCGGCGGGCTGGGGCAGGTCTTCGTCGGCTCTCCCTCGGAGATCGCCGACACGCTGCAGGACATCGTCGAGGAGACCGACGTGGACGGCTTCAACCTCGCCTATGCGACCACGCCGGGGACCTTCGAGGACGTCGTGGACCTGGTGGTGCCGGAGCTGCAGCGCCGAGGGGTCTACCCGCAGGAGTACGCGCCGGGGACGCTGCGCCACAAGCTGCTCGGCGCGGGAGACCGACTGCCCGCGAACCATCGCGGTGCGCAGTACCGGGTGGGCGGCCCGCTCTCGACGATCGACGACGTCACGGGGACGGGCAGACCCGGCCCGGCCTCCGGTCCCGGCCGGGCGACCGCCTGACGCGCGTCGCGGGGGAGAGGATCAGGACCGCACGAGACGACGGATCGCCTCGGTGGCCTCGTCGATCTTCTCCTCCGCGTTCGCGCCGCCGCCCTTGACGGCGTCCGCGACGCAGTGGCCCAGGTGGTCGTCCAGCAGCTCGAGGGCGACGTTCTCGAGCGCCCGGCTGACGGCGGAGATCTGGGTGAGCACGTCGATGCAGTAGCGGTCGTCCTCGATCATCTTGGCGACGCCGCGCACCTGGCCCTCGATGCGCTTCATGCGGCGCTCGAGAGCCGCCTTGTCCTCGCTGTACCCGTTCATGGCGCTCCTCCCCGTCGGCCGCACGTCCTTCGGCCCGGCATCGCACGATACCCCTCCCCGGTATGCCCGGCAATGGTCGGACGGTCAGCCCGAGCCGAGCCGAGCCGAGCCGGGCCGGGCCGACCGGATCCGATCAAGGGGGCGATCCGGGGAGGGGAGTGCGCGGTGCGGCTCAGGCGGCGGCGCGGCTCCCGGCCGAGCGGCGACGCAGCGTCGGATCCAGGATCGGGGGAGTGCTGTACTCCTGGTCCATGCGTCCCACGCCCGTGCCGGGCGCGACGATCTCGTCGATGCGGTCCAGGACGTCGTCCGTCAGCTCGACCTCCGCGGCGGCGAGCGAGTCCTCGAGGTGCTCCATGGTGCGGGGACCGATGATCGCGGCGCTGACGCCCGGGTGGGCGATCACGAAGGCGAGCGCCATGTGCGTCAGCGTGAGCCCGGAGTCCTGCGCGAGGGCGAGCAGATCCTCCACGGCGTCGATGCGACGCGGGTCCCGGAGCGCCGCGAACATCTGCGTGCGGCGCAGGTCGCTCTGTTGCCCCCGCCGCACCCTGCCGGTGAGCATGCCGCTGGCCAGGGGGCTCCAGATGATCGTGCCCATGCCGTATCGCTCGGCGACGGGGAGCACCTCGCGCTCCACGGTGCGGTCCAGGAGCGAGTAGTGGGGCTGCTCGGTGCGGAAGCGCTCGAGCCCGCGGTCGCGGGCCACCCACTGCGCCTCGATGATCTCGGACGCCGGCATGTCGGAGGTGCCGATCGCCCGCACCTTCCCGCTGCGCACCAGATCGGTGAGCGCGGAGAGGGTCTCCTGGATGTCGGTGGTCGGGTCGGGGCGGTGCATCTGCAGCAGGTCGAGATGGTCCGTCCCCAGGCGGCGCAGCGAGTTCTCGATCGCCGTCATGATCCAGCGGCGGGACCCGCCGCGGTGGTTGGGGTCCTCGTCGAGCGGGAGCCCGAACTTCGAGGCGAGGACCACCTCGTCGCGGCGGCCGCGCAGCGCGCGCCCGAGCATCTCCTCGGACTCGCCGTAGGCATCGGCGGTGTCGACGAGGTTGATGCCCGCGTCCAGCGCGCGCCCCACCATCGCATCCACCTCCTGCTGGTCGCCGTTGCCGAACGAGCTGAACATCATGGCGCCGAGGGCGAAGGGCGAGACCTGGATCCCTGTGCGGCCGAGCGAGCGGTGCTTCATCTGAGTCCTCCTGGGGCGAGGCCGTGCCCGGGTCGATCCCGGGTAGGCTGACCGAAGAAACGGAACCTGCGTCCACAACTATGCGGAACGTCGTTCCGGTTTGTCAACGTCCTGCCGCGGGACCCTGCGCCCGCGTCCGATCCGAGAGAGGGTGCGCGTGAGCCAGGAGAGGCCGGAGAGCCCCGAGAGCCCGGAGAGCGAAGGAGCCCCGCGGCGTCGGCGCGCGGATGCCGTGCGCAATGCCGAGGCGGTGCGCGAAGCGGCGAAGCAGGTGTTCGCGGAGTCCGGGGTCGACGCCCCGATGCGCGAGATCGCCGCGCGCGCCGGGGTCGGCGTCGGCACGGTCTACCGCAGCTATCCGCTGCGCTCCGACCTCATCATCGCGGTGTTCCGGCACGAGCTCGAGGCCACGGCCCAGGACGCGCGGGCCCTGGCCGACGAGCATCCTCCGCGCGAGGCGCTGCGACTGTGGACGCGCAGCCTGGCGCGCTTCCTGGCGACGAAGCGGGGCTTCGCGACCGCCCTGCATTCGGGCGACCCCGCCTACGCGCCCCTGCCCGCGCAGTTCCTCGGGGTGCTGGCACCCCAGGTCCAGCGCATCCTGGATCTCGGAGCGGCCGACGGGACCATGCGCCGTGACATCCGCGCCGAGGACCTGATCCCCGCGCTCGGCCGGCTCAGCGACGCGGGTCCCGCCGACGGCACGGACGCCGACGCCTCGCGCATGATCGACGTCCTGCTCGACGGCATCGCCGCGCGGTGAGAGGTGGAACCGGCCGTAGTCTGAGCGCATGAACCGTCGGCCCCGCCCCTCTGCCGCGCGCTCCGGCCGCACCGCCGCCTCCTCGCGACGCACTGGACGCGCCGCCTCGGGACGCAGTGCCGCGGAACGCAGCGCCCCGGGACGCGCCGCCACCACCGAGCGGACGACGCCCGCCGAGCTCCCGGTGCTGCGCGTCGGGTTCATCCCGGGCGTCGAGCCCGACCGGTTCGCGCGGCGCTGGCGCAGCGGGCAGCGTCCCGCCCGGCTCGAGCTGGTCCCCGTCCCGCACTCCCGTCAGGCCGACGTGCTCCGGGCGGGAGAGGTCGACATGTGCTTCGTGCGCCTGCCGCTGGAGGCCGACGGGGAGGACACGGCGGGCGGACCAGGGGAGCTGCATCTCGTCGAGCTCTGGCAGGAGCGCCCGATGGTCGTCGTCGGCAGCGAGAACATCCTCTCCCTGCACGAGGAGCTCACCGTCGCCGACCTCGCCGAGGACCCGGAGATCCCCTCCGCGCACCCCGACGACGCCGCGGACCGGGTCGCCGTGGTCGCCACCGGGGTCGGCCACGCCCTGCTGCCCATGTCCCTCGCGCGGCTGCACCACCGCAAGGACGTCGTGCACCGGCCGCTCGCGGATGCGCCCGCCACCCGGATCGCCCTGGCCTGGCCGAGGGCCGCCGACGACGCCGTGCGCCAGGAGTTCGTGGGCGCCGTGCGCGGACGCACCGCCCGCTCCTCGCGCTGAGGCCCGCAGCGGTCTGACCACGCCGGACGCCCCGTGCGCGCTGCCGGGCGCGGCGTTAGGGTCGTAGCAACGCCGTCGCACCCGAGGAGAACGCCGTGACCGAGTCGCCCCGCATGAACGTCGAGAGCTTCAACCTCGACCACCGCGCCGTGCATGCCCCCTACATCCGCATCGCCGACCGCAAGACGCTGCCCCACGGCGACGTGCTCACGAAGTTCGACGTGCGCTTCACCCAGCCCAACGTCGCCCACCTCGACTCCGAGGTCGTCCACTCGCTCGAGCACCTGATGGCCGAGCACATGCGCAACCACACCGGCGACGTCATCGACGTCTCCCCGATGGGCTGCCGCACGGGCTTCTACGCGCTGCTCTCCGGAGAGCACGAGGTCGCCGACTTCGCCCCGGTCCTCGAGGCCACCCTCCACGATCTGCTGCAGGCCGACGAGGTCCCCGCCGCGAACGAGGTCCAGTGCGGCTGGGGCGCACACCACACCCTCACCGGTGCGAAGGACGCCGCCCAGGCCTTCCTCGCCCGCCGCGACGAGTGGGAGGACGTCGGCGCCTGACTCAGGTCGCGTCCATCGCCTCCCGCACCGCGGCGAGCAGCCGCGCCGTCCGAGTGCTGGTGGCGATGTCGTCGACGGTGACGACCTCGCCGTCCTGATCGGCCAGCGGCACGCGCCAGTTCGGGTACTCCGAGTCCGTGCCCGGCTGGTTCTGGATCCGCCGCTCGCCCACGCAGTCCACGAGGGACACGCCCACCAGCAGTGACGGGGTCATGGCGAGATAGCGGTGCAGGGCGATGACGGTCGCCTCCACGTCCTCGCGAGGATCCGCGTCCTCGTCGAGGAGGCCGCGTGCGCGGACCGCGTCCAGCACCTTCGCCTGGGCGGCGGCGTCCACGGCGATCTCCTCGTCGAGGTCCCGCTCGAGCAGTCCGAGCTCGTGGCGCAGGCGCACGTGGTCGCCGGCGAGGTATCCGGCCGTCGGCGGCAGGTCGTGCGTGTTCACCGAGGCCAGGCACAGGCGGCGGTAGTCCTCGGGCGGCAGCGGGTTCCCCGCGGCGTCGTTCTCGAACCACAGGATCGAGGTGCCCAGGATCCCGCGCTCGGTGAGGTAGTCGCGCACCCACGGCTCGAAGGTCCCCAGGTCCTCGCCCACGACGATCGCGCCGGCGCGCTGCGCCTCGAGGGCGAGGATGCCGATCATCGCCTCGTGGTCGTAGGTGACGTAGGTGCCCTCGGAGGCGGGGGAGCCGTCGGGGATCCACCAGAGGCGGAACAGGCCCAGCACGTGGTCGATCCGCAGGGCGCCCGCATGGCGCAGCAGCGTGCGCAGCTGGTCGCGCCAGGGCCGGTACCCGGCCGCCGCGAGGGCCTCCGGATGCCAGGGCGGCTGATGCCAGTTCTGCCCCTGCTGGTTGTACTGGTCGGCGGGCGCGCCCACGCCCACGCCCCGCGCGAGGACGTCCCCGAGCCGCCAGGCGTCCGCGCCCACCTCGGTGACGCCCACGGCCAGGTCGTGCATGAGCCCGATCCGCATGCCGCCCTCGCGCGCTCCCGCCTGGGCGGCCGCGAGCTGCTCGTCGAGCACCCACTGCACCCAGGCGTGGAAGGTGATGCGGTCCGCGAGCTCGGTCCGCGCCTGCTGCGCGGCGGGGGAGTCGGGCGAGGCGAGCTCCTCCCGCGTCCGGTCGGGGAGCTCCTCGCGGTGCTCGTCCAGTGCGCACCAGAGGGCGAAGTCCTCGAGGCCCCGGCCCTCGCGCGCCCGATAGGCGTCGAACAGGGCCTGGCGCGCGGGGGTGCGGGGCGCGGCGAAGATCTCCTCTAGCGCCTCCATCTTCGAGGCGAGCACGGGGTCGCGCTCGAGGCGATCGGCCCGCGTGTTCGCGGGCGAGACCTCGCCGCGCAGCGCGGCGATCCGCTGACGGGCGTGCTCCGGCAGGTCCCGGAACTCGGGGACGTCCTCGGGGCGCACGTACAGGGCGCTCGTGAAGCGGCGGGTCACCGGCAGGTAGGGGGAGGGCAGCATCGGCGGCAGGGGCCGGGAGGCGTGCAGCGGGTTGATGAGCAGGAAGTCGGCGCCGTGGCGCACACCCAGGATCGCGGCGAGGTCGCGGGCGTCGGCCAGGTCGCCGATGCCCCAGGATCGGGGCGAGCGCACCGAGTACAGCTGCGCCTGCACACCCATGGCCCGGCGATCGCCGAGCCCGTCCTGCACGGTGATGCGCGCCGGGGTCACCACGAGCGGGCACTCGCGCTCGCCCTCGCTCGTGTGCGCGCGGATCGTGTGCCACCCCAGGGGCAGGCCGCGCGGGATCCGGAACGAGGCCTGGCCCCGCCGGGTCCCGTCGAGGTCGTAGGGAGCGGTGAAGTCCTCGACCTGCGTCAGCGGCCGACGGGAGCCGTCCTCGAGGATCGCCTCGACGTCGACGGGGGTGCCGTCCACGACGTGCACGGCCAGCGACTCCTCGCGGTCCTCGCGCAGGACGACCACGCGGGGCAGCGTCGCCGCCCAGGCGGCGCGGGCGCGATCGGCGCGGATGCGGCGCACGTCGGCGTCGTCGGCGACCTCGTGGCCGAGGGCGGCCAGCACGCGCACCAGGGTCGTGTCGGCCACCTGCTTGCGGGTGCCGTCCCACCCCCAGAAGTCCGTGCTGACGCCGAGGTCGCGGGCGAGGGAGCGCAGTGCTCCGGGATCCAGGGACATGGCCACATGCTAGTGGCGTCGGCCACGTGCGGCGCCTTCAGGTCCGCGCGGCTCCGATCAGGTCCAGCTGGGCAGCCACATCCTCCACTCCCACTGGTCGACGTCGATCACCTGGCCCGTCCAGATCGGCCAGAAGAACGCGGAGACCAGCACGATCAGCGTGAGCAGGCTGCCGGCGAGCAGGGTCCCCGCGAGCCGGCGCTCGCCGTCGGCCGACCGCGGGCCGACGAGAAGGCCGATCACGTACGCGAGGCACAGGATCATCCAGGGCTCGTAGACCACGGAGTAGAAGGTGAAGATCGTGCGGTCCATGTACATCAGCCACGGCAGGTAGCCGCCGATGATGCCCGTCAGCGCCGCCCACGCCCGGCCGTCCCGCTTCCAGATCGCGACCACGAGCACGATCAGGATGCTGAGCGCGCCGAACCACCAGATCAGGGGATTGCCGACGGAGAGCACCTGCGAGGCGCACTTCTCGACCTCGCAGCCCATCTCCCCGTAGTCGTAGGAGCGGTAGTAGAAGTTCGTGGGCCGTATCTGCAGGAGCCAGCCCAGCGGGTTCGCCTGGTAGGGGTGCGGGGAGTCCAGATGGATGTGGAAGTCGTAGGCCTGCGCGTGGTAGTGCCACAGGGAGCGCAGGGCATTGAGCACGGGGTTCCCGCCCGCGTGTCCGTTCTCCTCGGCCCAGTGGCGCATGTAGCCCTTCGAGGACGCGAACCAGCCGGACCACGAGGCCACGTAGACCACGAGCGAGGTGCCGACCATCGCGACGAACGCGGGGACCGCGTCGCGGAACAGGCCGTTCTCCCACCAGCGCCGTTCGCCCACCCGGCGCCGGGCCCACCAGTCCCACAGCACGGTCATGATGCCGAAGACCGCGAGGAAGTAGATGCCCGACCACTTCACCGAGCAGGCGAGCCCGAGCAGCACGCCGGCGCTCAGTCGCCAGGGCCGGAATCCGGCCCGATAGCCCAGCAGCGGGAGCTCCTCGCCGCGGGCGCGGGCCGCGGCGACCGATCGCGCGAGGCCCTCGCGGAAGCGGTCGCGGTCGATGAGCAGGGCCCCGAAGGCGGCGAGGGCGAAGAACATGAGCACGAGGTCCAGCAGCGATGTGCGGGACATGACCAGGTGCAGGCCGTCGACCGCGAGCAGCAGGCCCGCGATCAGGCCGATGCCCGTGGAGCGGAAGAGGCGCCGCCCGATCCGCGCGAGCATGAGCACCGAGAGCGCCCCCAGCAGCGCGACGGAGATCCGCCAGCCCCATGCGGAGTCCCCGCCGAGGGCGAGCATCCCCAGGCCGATCACCCACTTGCCGATCGGGGGATGCACGACGTACTCGCCGCTGTCCTCGGAGGAGTTCACGTCGCCGGAGGTGAAGGCGGGGTCGGGGTCGTCGGGCCAGCTCATCTCGACGCCGTGGTGGACGATCGTCCAGCCGTCCTTGACGTAGTAGGTCTCGTCGAAGATCAGCTCGTGGATCGAGCCCAGGTGATAGAGCCGCAGCACCAGGGCGAGGGCGCACACGAGCAGCGCCCCGAGCCAGGGCTTCGTGCGTCCGGGGAGGTCCATGCAGTGCAGGCGCGTGCGCAGCGTCGCCAGGAGCGCGCCCTCGCTCTCGGCCTCGACGGCGTCCTCCCGGGCGTCGCGCAGGTGCCGGTGCGGATCCGCGTGATCGGGCTCGGCTCCGGGGCTCCGGGGGTCCTCCGGCCCCTCGGCCTCGTCCGCTGGCGTGGTCTGCTGCACGCGGTCATGCTAGGGCATGCCACCTGCGGATCCTCGGTCGACGGGGCCGGGGCGGGGCGACCGTCGGCCCCGTCCGCCCGCCCTATCATGGGGCGCATGCTCGTCCCCGGAGTCCTGGTCCTGGCCGCCACCCCGATCGGCAACCCGCTGGACGCCTCGGTGCGCCTGGTGCGGGCCCTGGGCGAGGCGGATCTCATCGCCGCGGAGGACACGCGGCGGCTGCGGCGCCTGACCCGCGAGCTCGAGGTCGAGCCGACCGGCCGGGTCATCTCGTACCACGAGCACAACGAGGACGAGCGGACCCCCTGGCTGCTCGACGCCCTGCGCGAGGGGCAGCGCGTGCTGCTGGTGACCGACGCCGGCATGCCCGTGGTCTCCGACCCCGGCTACCGCGCGGTGCGCGCCGCGGCCGACGCAGATCTTCCGGTGCAGATCCTCCCCGGCCCGTCGGCCGTCCTCACCGCGCTCGCCGTCTCCGGGCTGGCACCGGACCGCTTCTCCTTCGAGGGCTTCGTGCCGCGCGGTCCCGGGCAGCGCGAGAACCTCTTCGCCCAGCTCGCCGACGCCCGCCGCACCCTCGTCTTCTTCGAGTCCCCGCGCCGCACGGCCTCCGCGCTCGCCGCGATGCGCGACGGCTTCGGGCCCGCGCGCCGCGCCGTGCTGGCCCGCGAGCTCACCAAGACCCACGAGGAGGTGCTGCGCGGCACCCTCGCCGAGCTCGCCGCGCACACCGCCGCGCACGAGGCGCTGGGAGAGGTCGCGATCGTCGTCGCGGGCGCGGACACCGTCGAGGCCGACCCGGAGGACCTCGTGGCGGAGGTGCTGCGCCGCACCGAGGCGGGCGAGCGGATGAAGGACGCCGCCAAGGCCGTCGCCCGCAGCGCCACGGGCGTGGGCGCCCGCGAGCTCTACGACGGGGCGCAGAAGCGGCGCGGCTGAGCGCGTGCGGCGCAGCGGAACTGTGCCCCGCAGCAGCGCCCCGGACATGCGAGAGGGCCCCGACCGAACGGTCGGGGCCCTCTCGTGGGTATCTGCTGCGGGAGATCAGTCGTCGATCTCGATGAGGCCGCGCTGGTAGGCCTTCGCCAGACGGCGCGGCACGGACGCGGTGCGACCGCGGACCGTCACCTGCACGAGGTCGGCGTTCTGGGCCTTCCACTGCGATCGACGCGAGTGGGTGCGAGCCCGGGACATCTTGAACTTGGGCACTGCCATGGGAACGCTCCTTGACGGTCCTGGATGATGGTCGGCGAGGGTGTCCGCCCAGCGGGCTGGCCCGTCCCGGAGGACTGAGGCGACCCGGGGTCGCCGGGCGCGCGGAAGGACACGCAACGGTCGATCATTCTGCCACATTCCCCTGGCCGCGGCCCGGGGAGGGCAGGTGAGATGCACCACCGGCCCCGCCGTCGGCGTCGGCGGGCTCCGTCGGGCGCGCGCGGGCTCCCGCCTACGATGTTCCCATG
Organism: Brachybacterium sp. ACRRE; assembly: GCF_022346485.1. Taxonomy (NCBI): domain Bacteria; kingdom Bacillati; phylum Actinomycetota; class Actinomycetes; order Micrococcales; family Dermabacteraceae; genus Brachybacterium; species Brachybacterium sp. ACRRE. The sequence goes on from NZ_JAKRMO010000017.1 coordinate 35,783, forward strand.
CCGAACGCCCCCGAGGACCCGCGCGCAGCAGGGTCCGCAGCGCCCGACCCCGCCGCGCCCGTGCACCACCGGGAGGACCTCGATCCCCGGCGCTCCTCGCGCGACCGCTCCTGGCCGCCGGTCCCGGAGGCTCTGCCGGCACCGGTGATCGACAATCACTGCCACCTCGACTTCGCCGACGGCGAGGAGGGGCTGAGCATCTCCGAGCACGTCGCCCGCGCGGCGGAGGCCGGCATCACCGCGCAGATCACCATCGGCTCGGACCGCGAGGCGGCCCTGTGGACCGCGCGCCTCGTGGGCGCCGAGGACTGCCCTCCCAGCCTGCGCGGCGGCGTCGCCGTCCACCCCAACGAGGCCGCCCTGCACGCCCGCGGCCACGACCACGAGGGCCGGGAGCTCATCGGCCTGGACGAGGCGCTCGCGGAGATCGACTCCCTGGTGCGCGGCCCGGGGATGGTCGTCGTCGGCGAGACGGGGCTGGACTGGTTCCGCACCTCGAGGAAGGACGAGCAGGCGCGCTCCGCGCAGATCGACGCCTTCCGCCATCACATCGCGCTGGCCAAGGAGACGGGCCTGCCGATGCAGATCCACGACCGCGACGCCCACGCCGACGTCCTGGAGGTCCTCGACGCCGACGGCGCGCCCGAGCGCACCGTGCTGCACTGCTTCTCCGGCGACGTCGAGTTCGCGCGCGAGTGCGTCGCTCGCGGCTTCTACCTCTCCTTCGCCGGCAACGTCACGTTCAAGAACGCCCAGAACCTGCGCGACGCCCTGGCCGACGTGGGCCTGGGCCGCGTGATGGTCGAGACCGACGCCCCCTTCCTCACCCCCGTGCCCTACCGCGGGCGCCCGAACTCCTCGTACCTGATCCCGCACACGATGGCGACGATCGCCGAGGTCACCGGCACCGACCTCGGCGCCGCCTGCGAGCGGATCGCCGCCACCACGCGGGAGGTCTACGGATGGCCGGCGGCATGAGCGGGGACGCGGGCACGGGGGAGAGCGGCTCGATCCTGCTCAGCGGACGCGACATCCGTGCGCTCGCCGAGGGCGCGGGCGTGAGCCCCAGCAAGCAGCGCGGCCAGAACTTCGTGGTGGACCCCAACACGGTCCGCGTCATCGTCGAGCGCGCCGGGGTGCGCACGGGGGAGGCGGTCCTCGAGGTCGGTCCGGGACTCGGGTCCCTCACCCTGGGACTGCTCGAGGCGGGGGCCGACGTCGCCGCGATCGAGCTCGACCGGGGCCTGGCCGAGCTGCTGCCGCGCACGCTCGCCGGCCGCGGCGTCGACCAGGACCGCTTCCGCCTGGTCCACGCCGACGCGCTCGCCGTCACCGAGCTGCCCGCGCTGCCGGACGCGGGGGAGCCGACTGCCCTGGTCGCGAACCTCCCCTACAACGTCGCCACCCCGATCCTGCTGACCGTCCTCGAGCGCTTCCCGGGCATCGAGCGCTGCCTGGTCATGGTGCAGTCCGAGGTCGTCGACCGTCTGGCCGCCGAGCCCGGCTCGCGCGTCTACGGCGCCCCGAGCGCGAAGGCCGCCTGGTACGGGGAGCGGGAGCACGCGGGCCGGATCTCCCGGCGCGTGTTCTGGCCCGTCCCGAACGTCGACTCCGCGCTCGTGCTGCTCACCCGGCGCGCCGAGCCGCTCGGCACCGAGGACGAGCGCGCCCTGACCTTCCGCGTGATCGACGCGGCCTTCGCCCAGCGCCGCAAGATGCTGCGGGCGGCTCTTGCGGGCTGGGCCGGGAGCTCGGCCCGCGCGGGAGAGATCATCGCGTCGGCCGGGATCGATCCCACCCGCCGCGGGGAGACGCTCGCGATCGAGGACTTCCTCGCCGTCGCGCGGGCCGGCGCCGGGGGCGGGGAGGCTGCGCCGCGGGCGTGAGACCGCGCGGCCTCCTCGGCGCGTCGCCTGTAGCGTGAGCTCGGTGCCGTCCGCCGCAGGGGCGGGCGCAAGGTTCGGACGGAGCGGGACGCGACCCCATGTGCGGAATCGTCGGCATGGTCGGCAACGGGCCGGTCAACCAGGACATCTACGACGCCCTCCTGCTGCTGCAGCATCGCGGGCAGGACGCGACCGGGATCGCGACCGCCGAGGCGAACGGGATGATGCACATCGCCAAGGGCCAGGGCATGGTCCGCGAGGCCTTCCGCACGCGGGACATGCGCGCGCTGCGCGGCGGGACGGGCCTGGGGCACGTGCGCTACGCGACCAAGGGCGAGGCCTCCCGCGAGGAGGAGGCGCAGCCCTTCTACGTCAACGCGCCCTACGGGATCGTCCTCATCCACAACGGGAACCTCACCAACACCCGTGAGCTCACCGAGGAGATGGCCCGGCACGACCGCCGCCACGTGAACTCCACGAGCGACACCGAGCTGCTCGTGAACGTCCTGGCCGGGGAGCTGCAGGAGACCACGTCCTCCGAGCTCCTCGAGCCCGAGGCGATCTTCGAGGCCGTCGGCCGCACCCACGCCCGCATCCGCGGCGCCTACGCCGTGATCTCCGTGATCGCCGGCCACGGCCTGCTCGCCTTCCGCGATCCCCACGGCATCCGCCCGCTGATCCTGGGGCGGCGCCCGGGAGCGACCGGCGAGCAGCACGACGAGTGGGCCGTGGCCAGCGAGTCCCTGGTCCTGGAGAACGGCGGGTACGAGATCGTCCGCGACGTGGAGCCCGGCGAGGCCGTCTTCATCCGCCACGACGGAGCCCTGTTCATGCGCCAGTGCGCGGCCGCCGAGGGCGCATCCCCCGCCGCCTTCACCCCGTGCGCCTTCGAGTACGTCTACCTCGCCCGTCCGGACTCCGTGATGAACGGCGTGAGCGTCTACGAGTCGCGCCTGCGGATGGGGGAGAGGCTCGCCGCCACGATCGCCGCCCACGTGCCCGTCGAGGAGATCGACGTGGTGATGCCGATCCCGGACTCCTCGCGGCCCGCCGCGATGGAGGTCGCCCGCCGGCTCGGCATTGAGTACCGCGAGGGCTTCTACAAGAACCACTACGTCGGCCGCACCTTCATCATGCCCGGTCAGGCCGTGCGCCGACGCAGCGTGCGCCAGAAGCTCAACGCGATGTCCCTCGAGTTCCGCGGCAAGCACGTGCTGCTCATCGACGACTCGATCGTGCGCGGCACCACCAGCCAGCAGATCATCGAGATGGCCCGCCGCGCGGGCGCCGCCTCCGTCACGTTCGCCTCCGCCGCGCCCCCGATCCGCCACCCCCACGTGTACGGGATCAACATGCCCTCGCGCGAGGAGCTCGTGGCCCACGGGCGCACGATCCCCGAGATCGCCGAGGTGCTGGGCGCCGACCACCTCGTCTACCAGGAGGTCGAGGACCTGCGCGCCGCGATCGTCGAGGGCTCCGAGCTCACCGACCTGGACATGTGCTGCTTCGACGGCCGCTACGTCACCGGCGACATCGACGAGGAGCACCTCGCCTGGGTCCAGGCGTCGCAGGCGTCGTGAGCCGCCGCGCGGCCGGGGTGCTATAGTCCTCGCCGAACGATCTCGTTCGCAGGATTGTGACTCCCCGCGGGGAGCCCGCGGCCGTCGGCCCGAGGCTCCCGGGAACGGGGAGGCAAGACCTGGGACGCACCCCGCAGGGGCGCATCCCGGGTCTTTTTTCATGCCCGAATGCAGCACCCCGAGGATGCGAGGACGCAGCCATGAGCACACACCCCAGCGGGACCGGCACGATCGCGGAGGACATCGTCCGCGGCGTGGGCGGCCCCGAGAACATCGAGAGCCTCACGCACTGCGCGACGCGGCTGCGCTTCCAGCTCCGCGACGGCCAGCAGGTCGACCGGGGGTCCCTGGACGGCCTGCCCGGCGTGATGGGCACGGTCCCGCAGTCCGGCGACCGCTTCCAGGTCGTCATCGGCGGCGCCGTCGCCGGCGTCTACTCCGAGATCATGAACCTGCCGGTGATGAGCAGCACCTCGGGACGTCCCCGCTCCGACGCCGAGGTCAAGGCCGCGATCCGCGCGAAGAGCCGCGGCCGCTTCGCCTGGCTCGACAGCTTCTTCGAGTACCTCTCGGACTCCTTCCGGCCGCTCATGGGCGTGCTGCTCGGAGCCTCCCTCATCATCGCGATCGCCTCGGTGCTCGACGCCCTCGGGGTCGTCGACTTCCGCGCCGAGGACAAGTCCGCGACCTGGGTCTTCGTCGACGCCATGTGGCGCTCGGTCCTGTACTTCCTGCCGGTCATGGTCGCCTACAACGCGGCGAAGAAGCTCGCGATCGATCCGTGGGTCGGCGCCGCGGTGATGGCCGCCGTGATGACCCCGAACTTCACCGGGATGCTCAACGCGGACTCCGGGATCCCCGGCGTCACCTGCACCACCAACGCGACTCTCGGCACCCAGCAGTGCGTGGCGAGCGTGTTCGGCCTGCCCATGCAGCTCAACGACTACGGCGGCCAGGTGTTCGTGCCGCTGATCATGGTCGCCCTGCTCGCCCTGCTCTACAAGGGCCTGCAGAAGGTGTTCCCGCAGAACGTGCAGCTCGTCTTCGTGCCGTTCTTCGCCATGCTCATCATGATCCCCGTGACCGCCTTCGTCCTGGGCCCGATCGGCATCTGGGCCGGCAACGGCCTGGGCATCGGCCTCTCCTGGCTGAACTCGCACGCGCCGATCGTCTTCGCGATCCTCATCCCGCTGCTCTACCCGTTCCTGGTCCCGCTGGGCCTGCACTGGCCGCTGAACGCGCTCATGCTGCAGAACATCAACGCCCTCGGCTACGACTTCATCCAGGGCCCCATGGGCACGTGGAACTTCGCCTGCTTCGGCGCGACCGCCGGCGTGCTGCTGCTCTCCCTGCGCCATCGCGAGACCGAGATGCGCCAGACCGCGACCGGCGCACTGCTCGCGGGCCTGTTCGGCGGCATCTCGGAGCCCTCGCTGTACGGCATCCACCTGCGCTTCAAGCGCATCTACCCGCGCATGCTCGTGGGCTGCCTCGCGGGCGGTCTCATCGTGGGCCTGCTGGGCGGCGTCGACACCAGCGCCTTCGCCTTCACGTCGCTGCTGACCATCCCGGTCTTCGACCCCATGGGCGTCTACGTCATCGCGATCGCCGCGGCCTTCGTGATCTCCATGGTCCTCGTCTACTTCTCGGACTACATGAACCCGGCCGAGCGCGCCGAGGCCAACGCCCGGCGCGACGAGCTCGAGGCCTTCCACCGCGGCGACGCGACCGGTGCCGAGGGCGCTGTCGAGGCGAGCGCCGAGGAGCGCGCGCAGGAGCGGGCGGAGCAGAAGGTCGGCGCTGCGGCCGCGCCGATGGGCGCGGGTGCGGGTGCCGGCGCCGGTGGCGGCGCCGTGACCGGCGCCGCCACCGCGACCGCGACCGCGGGCGGAGCGCTGCGCGAGTTCGCGGCTCCCGTCGGCGGCAGGGTCGTCGGCCTCGACGAGGCAGGGGATCCGGTCTTCGCCTCCCGTGCTCTCGGCGAGGGCGTCGGCATCGAGCCGGTCGACGGTCGGATCCTCGCCCCGGTCGACGGCACGGTGGCCTCGGTCGCGCAGACCGGGCACGCGATCGGCCTGCTCACCTCCGACGGCGTCGAGGTGCTCATCCACGTGGGCATCGACACCGTCCAGATGCAGGGCGAGGGCTTCGACGTCGCCGTCTCGCAGGGCCAGAAGGTCGCGCGCGGCGATCTGCTGGTCACCGTCGACCTAGACGCTGTGCGCGCGGCCGGGCACCCGACGGTCACGCTGATGACCATCACCAACACGGCGTCCCTCGCGGGCGTCGAGCCCGTCGCCGACGGCGAGGTCGCCGTCGGCGACACCGTGGTGCGCGTGCGCCGCTGAGTCGGGCGGTTCGAAGAGGCCGACGGCGCGTCCCCCATGGGGGCGCGCCGTCGGCGGCCGTCGGCCTCTTCTCCGCGCAGGGGGCGGGCTCATCAGGCAGGATGGAGCGCAGGGCGCCGGAGAAGGTCAGGGGTCGCCGAGACGTCCTGAGGAGTTCTCGGAAGCCGAGCCGCCGACGACGAGGTCGGAGATCGACGACGGGCGAAGAAGGGAGGAGCCGCGATGAAGGTGCTCCGCGTCCTGAACAACAACGTGGTCCTCTCGCGCGACGGCGAGGGCCAGGAGGTCATCCTCACCGGTCGCGGCCTCGGCTTCCGAGCCCGTCCCGGCGACGAGGTCGACGCCGAGGCGATCGTGCGCGTCTTCGTCCCGGTCGACGGCCGCGACCCCGACCACCTCGCCGAGGCCCTCTCGATGATCGACGAGGAGGTGCTGCGGGCCGTGGTCATCGCGCTGGGCACCGCGGGCATCGAGGGTCGCGAGTCCACCCGGCCGACCCTCGCGATCGCCGTGGCGGACCACGTCGCGGGGGCACTGGATCGCGCGCGTCGCGGCCAGGTCGTGGAGTACCCGCTGCGCGCCGAGGTCCAGACCCTGTACGGACGGGAGTACGAGCGCGCCCGGGGCCTGCTCGCGGCCATCAACGAGCACGTGGACCCCGCGCTGGGGCCCGAGGAGGCGACGGCGCTCGCGCTGCACCTGGTCAACGCCGGCTTCGCGTCCGGCGACCTCGCCTTCACCTACACGATGACCGGCGTCATCCAGCAGATGCTCGCCGTGGTCTCCGAGCGCTTCGGCCTGGACCTGGACAGCCGCTCGATGAGCGCCGCCCGGTTCATCACCCATGTGCGCTACCTGTTCGTGCGCATCCAGTCCCGACGCCAGCTGGGCGGGCAGGAGTCCACGATCGGACTCAGCATCCGCGAGAACTATCCCGAGGCCACCCGCACCGCAGAACAGCTCGCGACGATCGTCCAGCTCCGTCTGGGGGAGGCGCTCTCCGCCGACGAGGTCTCCTACCTCGCCCTGCACGTCGCCCGGATGACGCTCGATGCCGGAGGCCACGGGGCTGGTTGAGGCTTCCCCGGCGCGGGGACAGGGCGGAGGCGAGGTCGTGGCGGGTCGGAACGGGCACGTCGGCGTTCCTCGCGTCTCTGAGCGCGTCGAGTCCCCGGCGGAGATTCGCTGAGCGGGTCCTCCACAATGGTGTGTTTTCCACGGGGCTATCCACTGAGGGCGGGTGGATGCAGACGAAGCGAGGAATGTCCGCAGGTTTATGCACATTCTCGATGAGGGTCTGGTTTTCCGTGCCGCGACGGGATAGAATCGGATATATCGAAAGCGAGCGGCGACGACTTCATTGGTGAGGCCGAAGGATTCTGTGTTCTGGTCTCTCGAATCAGAGTTATCGCATTGCACGAGCTCGCGGGATTCCAGGAAGGGGGTGGGTGTCATGAGTGCGGTGGAGCAGCCGGAGTCGCAGGGGCGTCTGGACCTGCCCGGGGAGCCGGCGATCGAGTCGACGTTCACGATCCTCGACGATCTGGAGAAGATGACCGAGCGTCAGCGCGAGGACATGCACGCCCACACGCCTCGCTTCGTGGCCGCACCCCCGGAGGGCGTCAAGCCGCTGTTCGTCGTGAAGGAACCCAAGAAGGCGGTGTGCCGGGATGTGGTGGCGCGCAGGGTGAAGGCCCGCCCGGATGCGGAGCTGACCGCGCAGGTCCGTGCCCTGTGGGATGAGGGTGTCGACGAGTCCTACGAGCTCTCCCGCCGGTTCGTGGCGTTGGCGCCGTTCTGGGCGGGGCGTGAGGACATGGACGCCGACCCCTACGAGGTCGAGCAGCAGGACCTGATGGTGGCTGTGGCGATGCGCTGCACCCGCGGGCAGGCCGCCAAAGCCATCACCGACGCCCACCGGGCCGTCGATCTCCTGCCGCGCTGCACTCAGGCATTGGAGGCGGGGGAGTTCCCTGCGGAATGGTTCCGGACCCTGTTGCGGCGGACCGCGGATTTCACGCCGGCGGAGATGGTGCTGGTGGATGTCACGGTCGCCTCGTGGTGTTTGGCGATCATGCCGAGGGTGTTCACGAAATGCCTCGACCTGCTGGTGGCGAAGATTCAGCAGCGGCATCCGAAAGAACCCGAAGAAATCTCCGCGACCCGCCGCCGGATGGTCCTGGACCCCGGAACCCTCGACGGCGTCGCCTCTCTGCGGATCATCGGACCCGCCCCCGAGATCAAAGCATTGGCCGGGAAATTCGACCAGGCCGCGCGGGCGATCCAGAACGCCCAGCGCCACGCCCTGATCGAGGGCACGGAGATCCCGCTGGATCCGGACCGGCAGGTCGAGAACGAGGGCATGCCCCTGTCGCTGAACCTGATCCGCTACCACCTCGCCCACGCCGCCCAGCTCGACACCGGCGGCATCACCGTGCCCGAGGCCCGGTTCCGGTTGAACGTCCTCGTCCCCTTCCTGACCCTCGTCGGTGGCGACGACGCCCCGGGCGTCCTGGAGGATGGGACCCCGATTCCCGCGCAGATGGCCCGTGAGATCGCCGGGAAGAGCGAGGAGTGGTTCCGGGTCCTCACCGATCCCTCGAGCGGGGAGTTTCTGCCGCGGCCGGCGGACAAGTACCGGCCGACCGGGGCGATGCTCGAACACCTCCGCTTGCGCGGCCAATCCTGCGGCGTCCCCGGATGCGAACGCACCGCCTCCGTGGCCTCCGAAGCAGACCACATCGTCGAGTACAACCACGCCGATCCCGTCTGTGGTGGTTCGACGGCGGTGGAGAACCTGCACTTCCTGTGCTGGTTCCACCACGCGATGAAAACCGCCGGGCGACTCGACCCCATCCGCGTAGAAGCAGACGAGTCGCCCGCCGGGACCGCGGGCACGGTGTGGGAGATGCACGAACGCTTCCGCGTATTCCGCGAGGACGACACCGACCTCCTCACCCCACAAGCCGTCGCACAGCTCGACGCCGTCTGGGACTCGATAGAGCGCAGGCAGGACGACTACGAGCAGCAACGCGATGCAGACGCCGGAACCAGTGCAGAGGCACCGACTCCCGATCCCTCCCGGCTGGACTCACCGTGGCCGATCCGGCCCGGGCCACCGGACCCGTGGCCCCGCGTGGACATGGACCAAGCTGGGGCCCCCGACCTGGAAGAAGTCCCCGTCGAGAAGCCTGTCCGGCGCCGGTACCAACCGCTCCCGACGTTCCACTACGACGGTGACCTCCCGATCAGCGCCACCATGCGCCGACCACGCAAGCGGCAGGATCCCCCTCCGAAGTTCGACCCCGGACCACCACCCTTCTGAGCCACCGGCCCGGCCCGCCATCGCAAGGCGGCAAGGTCAGCAACCCCGCAAGCAGCACCACCCCCGCCTGTAGAGGGGCACACCACCGTGCCCCTCTACAGGCACGCCCTGAAACTGGCTGGCAGCGCGGCGTCTGGGAGTGGGATCGACAGGATGTGGCGTGCCAACCCTGCGCCAGGCGAACACGTCCAGAGGTCTGTATTCCTCGAGGTCCCATCGGGGCAGACGATCCCGCATGCCCATCTCCACCTGATCCCGCGCTTCGCCGGCGACGTGCAGAACCCGGCAGGGGGAGTGCGGCACGCCGTGATCGGGCGCGGATTCGACGAGTGACCCGACCAGGGCGCGTCCAACGCCGGCACCGGTGGCATCAGCGGCACCGACTCCACGGAGAGAGCCCTGTGTTCAGCCCACCTGTTCGGACAGCTCGAGCCAGCGCTCCTCGGTCTCGGCGAGCTCGCCCTGGACGCCCTGGAGTGTCGCGCCGAGCTCCTGGAGGCCGGAGACGTCACCCGGATCGTGCGAGGTCATCTGCGCGGTGAGCTCCTCGGCCCGCCGGGTCAGCTTCTCCATCCGTCTCTCGACGGCCGACAGGGCCTTCTGGGCCTCCCGCAGCTCGCGACCCGAGAGCCCCGTGGCGGGGGAAGCCGCCGCCGGCTGAGCACCGGTGGCCTGTGCGGGCTCCTCCGACGAAGCCCCTGCGCCGCCTCCACCAGCTCCGCCGACCCCACCGACCCCACCAACTCCACCAGTTCCATCGGCACGCAGCGCGAGGTACTGCTCGACGCCGCCCGGCAGGTGCCGCACGTGACCATCCAGCACCGCGTACTGGAGGTCCGTCACGCGCTCGAGCAGATACCGGTCGTGGGAGACCACGATCAGCGGACCGGGCCACGTGTCCAGCAGATCCTCCATGGCCGCGAGCATGTCGGTGTCCATGTCGTTCGTCGGCTCGTCGAGCACCAGCACGTTGGGCTCGTCCAGCAGCGTCAGCAGCAGATCCAACCGGCGCTGCTGCCCGCCGGAGAGGAAGCCCACCCGCACCTTCTGATGGGCGGTGGTGAAACCGAGGCGCTCGAGCAGCTGGCCCGGTGTGACCTCGTCCTTCCCCGCCCGGAACGTGGTGCGGTAGCGGCCGACGACATCGCTGACCCGTTCGTCCAGATGATCGGCGAGGCCCTCGAGCTTCTGCGTCACCTGCTGGACCGTGACGGTCTTCCCGCGCTTCACGCGCCCGGCCATCGGCTCCAGATCCCCGGTGACCAGCGCCAGCAGTGTCGACTTGCCGGCGCCGTTCGGGCCCAGCACGCCGATCCTGTCCGCCGGCCCCACGTGGAGGGTGACGTCCTCGATCACCGCACGCCCCTCGTACCCGGCGGTCACGTCGTCGAGGTCGATGACGTCACGGCCCAGACGCGAGGTCGCCAGCTGCGTGAGCTCGACCGTGTCGCGCACGGGCGGCTCGCCGGCGATCAGCTCGTTCGCGGCGTCGATCCGGAACTTCGGCTTCGACGTGCGAGCCGGGGCCCCGCGGCGCAGCCACGCGAGCTCCTTGCGCATGAGGTTCTGGCGCTTGGCCTCGATCGCGGCGGCCTGGCGGTCGCGCTCCACCCTCTGCAGCACGTACGCCGCGTACCCGCCCTCGAAGGGGTCGACCACGCCGTCGTGCACCTCCCACATGCGGGTGCAGACCTCGTCGAGGAACCAGCGGTCGTGGGTGACGACCACGATGCCGCCGCTGCGCGAGGACCAGCGTCGCTTCAGGTGGGCCGCCAGCCAGGAGATGCCCTCGACGTCCAGATGGTTCGTGGGCTCGTCCAGGAGCATCACCTCCACGTCGCGCACCAGCAGCTCGGCGAGGTGCACGCGGCGCAGCTGCCCGCCGGAGAGGCTCGTGAGCTCCGCGTCGAGGTCGAGCTCGCCCAGCAGGCCCGAGAGCACGTCGCGGATCCGGGGATCCGAGGCCCACTCGTGCTCGGGACGGTCGCCGACCACGCGCGAGCGGACGCTCTCCCCGATCTCGGCGACGTCCTGCTGGGACAGCGCGCCCACGCGCAGACCGCCGCGCACGGTCACGCGTCCGTCGTCGGGCGTCTGCGTCCCCGCGAGCACGCGCAGCAGCGTGGACTTGCCGTCGCCGTTGCGTCCGACGACGCCGATGCGGTCGCCGTCCTCGATGCCCAGGGTGACGGCGTCCAGGAGGACGCGGTCGGGCAGGGCGACGTGGATCTTCTCGGCTCCCAGCAGATGGGCCATGCGGTCGGGGCTCCCGTGTCGGTTCCCGCGATCCCGTGCCGGTGGCAGGGGCTCGCGTCGGTGGTTCTGGTGCGTCAGTTCTCGGTCTCGAAGGGCAGCAGCAGCTCGCGCAGCGCCCGGGCGAGCATCTCGCCGTCGGCCCGCTGCCCGTCGACCTCGTGCCCGTCGGCCCGCTGCCCCTCGTGCCCGCCGCCGAGCACCTCGCGCTCGGCCTCCAGGAGGATCTCCATGGCGGCGTCGACCTTCTCGGTGCCCGCGGGCTCGAGGCTCACGCGCACGGCGCGTCCGTCCCGCGGATCCTTCTCGCGTCGCACGAGCCCGCGCGAGGCGAGCTTCTCGAGGCGTGTGGACATGGTTCCGCTGGTCACGAGCGTCTGGCGCATGAGGGCGCCGGGGCTCAGGGGCTCGTTGCCCGCGCGGCGCAGGGCCGAGAGGACGTCGAACTCCCAGCCCTCGAGGCCCGTCGCGGTGAAGGCGGCGCGGCGCGCGGACTCCAGGTGGCGGGCGAGGCGCGAGATGCGGGAGAAGACCTCGAGGGGCGAGGTGTCCAGGTCGGGCCGGGCCTGGGCCCAGCCGGCGACGATCCGATCGACCTCGTCGGTGCGTGGGGCGGCAGGCGGCATGAGGGCGAGTCTACGGAATCGCCGGGGCGGAGCTGATGCGGACCTGGGCGGAGCTCGTTCCTCGCCTTCGATCGCCGCCTTGGTTCCCCGCGTTCTCTCCCCGTTCCCGAACCCGCCCTCACTTCCCGCGCAGCTGCGGGTCCTTCTGCAGGGCGCCCAGGCCGAACCAGGAGAGGTTCACCATCCGTGCGGCCACATCCTCCTTCGCGGGGATGCGCGTCTCGAGCCACCACTGGCCGGTGAAGGCGACCATGCCCACGAGCATCTGCGCGTACAGGGCGGCGTCGGCCGCGGTGTAGCGGCGCAGCCGCAGCTGCGCGGTGAGGATCGACTCGACCTTCGCGGCGACGTCCCCGAGCAGCGTCGAGTACGAGCCGCCCTGATGGGTCGCGGGGGAGTCCCGCACCAGGATCCGGAAGCCGTCCTCGCGCTCGTCGATGTAGGTGAGGAAGGCGAGCGCCGCGCGCTCCATGAGCGTGCGCGGATGGGCGCGATGATCGTCCAGCGCCGCCTCCAGCGCTCCCAGCAGGGTCGAGGTCTCGCGGTCCACGATCACCGCGTACAGCCCCTCCTTCCCGCCGAAGTGCTCGTAGACGATCGGCTTCGAGACCTGGGCCCGGGCGGCGATCTCCTCGACGCTGGTGGCGTCGTAGCCCTTCTGGGCGAACACCGAGCGGCCGATCACCACGAGCTGCTCGCGGCGCTCGCGCCCGCTCATCCGCGGGGCGCGGGCGCGGGCGCGGGGACCGGCGGCGCGGGCGGACGGCTTCTCGGAGGCGGGGGCCATGAGGCGAGTCTCCCATGCCTCGCCCCGTCGCTCGCCCGCCGGACGTCGGCCGATAGGATCCCGATGGCCCCGCCCCGGGGCGCTCCGCCATGGTGTAATCGGCAACACCTCAGATTTTGGTTCTGAAGTTTCAGGTTCGAGTCCTGATGGCGGAACGGTCCGCCGGCGCTCGCGTCGGCGCCGGATCCGGAACCGTGCCAGCGCCCCGTCCAGCGCACCGAGGAGAACCGCGTGAACGTCCCCGCACCTGCCGCCGTCATCGTGCTCGCCGCAGGAGCCGGCACCCGCATGAGATCCAGGATCCCCAAGGTCCTGCACCCCTTGTGCGGCCGCTCCCTGCTGCTGCACGCGATCGAGGCCGCTCGCGGCACCTCGCCCGCGCAGCTGATCGCCGTCGTCCGCCACGAGCGCGAGAAGGTCGCCGGCCACCTCGCCGAGCACGCGCCGGACGTCGTCATCGCGGACCAGGACGCCGTCCCCGGCACCGGCCGCGCGGTGCAGTGCGGGCTCGAGCAGGTCGGCGCCGCCTCCGGCACCGTGCTCGTCACCTACGGCGACGTGCCGCTGCTGGACGCGGCGACGCTCACCGAGCTCGTGGCCGCGCACGAGGGCGCGGGGAGCGCCGTCACCGTGCTCACCGCCCGCGTCGCCGACCCCACCGGCTACGGCCGCATCCTGCGCGATGCGCAGTCCGGCGAGGTCGCCGCGATCGTCGAGCACAAGGACGCCGACGAGGAGCAGCGCGCGATCGACGAGATCAACTCCGGCATCTACGCCTTCGACGTCGACGTGCTGCGCCGTGCCCTCGGCCAGGTCACCACCGACAACGCCCAGGGCGAGATGTACCTCACCGACGTGCTCGCGATCGCGCGCGCCGAGGGCGGCGCCGTGCGCTCCCTGGTCACCGAGGACGCGATGCTCGTCGAGGGCGTCAACGACCGCGTCCAGCTCGCCCAGCTCGGCTCCGAGATGCGCCGCCGCCTCCTCGAGCGCCACATGCGCGCGGGCGTCACGATCGTCGACCCCGCGACCACCTGGGTCGACGCGGAGGTCTCGATCGGCCAGGACACCGTGATCCAGCCCGGCGTGCAGCTGCTGGGGGCCACCACGATCGGCGAGGACGTCCGCCTGGGCCCCGACTCGACCCTCGAGGACACCGAGGTCGACGACGGCGCGAGCGTGGTGCGCACCCACGCCCTGCTCGCCGAGATCGGGCCCGGCGCGTCCGTCGGCCCCTTCACCTACCTGCGTCCGGGCACCGTGCTGGGAGCTGACGGCAAGATCGGCGGCTTCTGCGAGACCAAGAACGCGCAGATCGGCGACGGCGCGAAGGTGCCGCACCTCAGCTACGTCGGGGACGCCGAGATCGGCGAGGGCACCAACATCGGGGCGGCCACGATCTTCGCGAACTACGACGGGGTCGACAAGCACCGCTCGCGGGTGGGCCGGCACGCGAAGGTCGGCGCCGACAACGTGATCATCGCCCCCGTCGAGATCGGCGACGGGGCGGTGACCGGCGGCGGCACCACGATCCTCCAGGACGTCCCGCCCGGGGCGCTGGCCGTCAACGACACCACCATGAAGATCGTGGAAGGATGGACCTCGCGCCGACGGCCCGGCACCGTCGCCGACGAGGCGGCGCGCGCCGCCCAGGCCGGCGCCGGCGAGTCGGAGACGTCTTCGTCCGAGGACGGGAAGGAACAGGAGAACTGATGAGCGGTATCACCGCGACAGGCGAGAAGCGGCTGGTCCTGGTCTCCGGGAGGGCTCATCCCGTGCTCGCCCAGGAGGTCGCCGAGGAGCTCGGGGTCGACGTGCTCCCGATGGACGCCTGGGACTTCGCCAACGGCGAGATCTACGTGCGCTACGGCGAGTCGGTGCGCGGCGCCGACGCCTTCGTGCTCCAGTCCACGCCCGCCCCGATCAACCAGTGGGTGATGGAGCACCTGATCATGATCGATGCGCTCAAGCGGGCCTCCGCCAAGCGCGTCACCGCGATCGCCCCCTCCTTCCCCTACGCCCGCCAGGACAAGAAGCACCGCGGCCGCGAGCCGATCTCCGCGCGCCTCATGGCCGACCTCTACGAGACCGCCGGCATCGACCGCATGATCTCCGTGGACCTGCACGCCCCGCAGGTCCAGGGCTACTTCAACAGCCCGCTCGACCATCTCATGGCCCTGCCGATCCTCGCGGACTACGTGAGCTCGAAGTACGGCGAGGAGGACCTCACGGTCGTCTCGCCCGACGCCGGCCGCATCCGCGTGGCGGAGCAGTGGGCCAAGCGCCTGGGCGGCGTGAACCTGGCCTTCATCCACAAGTCGCGCGACCCCAAGAAGCCCAACCAGGCCGTCGCCAAGCGCGTCATCGGCGACGTGGCGGGCAAGACCTGCGTGCTCGTGGACGACATGATCGACACCGCCGGCACCATCGTGCAGGCCGTCGAGGCCCTGAAGGCCAACGGCGCCGCGAGCGTCATCGTGGCGACCACCCACCCGATCCTCTCCGACCCCGCCGCCGAGCGTCTGCGCAGCAGCAGCGTGCGCGAGGTCATCTGCACCAACACCCTGCCGATCCCCGAGGAGAAGTGGTTCGACGGGCTCACCCAGCTCTCGATCGCCCCGCTGCTCGCCCGCGCCATCCGCGCGGTCTTCGACGACGGCTCCGTCACCAGCCTCTTCGACGGCGAGGTCTGACCCGAGGCAGAAGCATCGGCGGACGCATCGGCGGACGGCCGGGCGCGGGGCTGTGAGGCCCCTCGCCCGGCCGTCCTGCGTCGGCCCCGGCCGTGGTAATCTCCCCGGGTCACTTCGGCGAGGGAGAGCATCCGCTCTCCGTGATCGACGCGGTGCGGGACGGCTCCCTCGGCGAGGGCGCCCGGTTCCGCGGCGTGCGCTCGCCGCCCGGAAACCGCAAGGAGCATCCCCATGGCTGAGAAGCTGAACGTCGAGAAGCGCGAGGAGTTCGGCAAGGGCGCTGCCCGCCGCATCCGCACCGAGAACAAGATCCCCGCCGTCCTCTACGGCCACGGCACCGATCCGGTGCACCTCGTGCTGCCCGGTCACGAGACCGCGCTCGCGGCCCGCAACGCCAACGCGCTGCTGGACCTGACCCTTCCCGACGGCGAGTCGCACCTGGGCCTCATCAAGGAGATCCAGCGCCACCCGCTGTCGCGCAACATCACCCACCTCGACCTGATCCTCGTCCGCCGCGGGGAGAAGGTCGAGGTCGACATCCCCGTGTACGTCACCGGCGAGCCCGTCTCCCCGGCGATCGCGGTCGTCGACGCCCAGTCGCTCACCCTCTCCGTGGACGCCCTCGCGGTGCCCGAGAGCATCGAGATCTCCGTCGAGGAGCAGGAGGAGGGCTACCAGCTCTTCGCCGGCGACGTCGTCCTGCCCCAGGGCACCGAGCTCATCACCGATCCGGAGCTGCTCGTCGTCGCGGTGCAGCTGCCGCGCGTCGAGGAGGAGCCCGAGGAGGAGACCGAGGGCGAGGAGACCGCCGAGGGCGAGGAGTCCTCGGAGGACGCCGAGGAGTCCTCGGAGGAGTCCGAGAAGGAGGAGTGAGCCCGGGCGGTCGCCCGTGCGATCGCTTGCTCACAGCTCGTCACCGGGGCGTCGCGCACTGCGCGGCGCCCCGGTAGCGTCTCCCAGGTCCCCGCCCCACATCGCCCCTGGAGGATGCCCCCATGACCACCGCGAACGAGACGTTCCTCGTCGTCGGCCTCGGCAATCCCGGCCCCTCCTACGCGGCCACGCGGCACAACATCGGCCAGATGGTGCTCGACCATGTCGCCGCGCAGACCGGCGGCCGCTTCAAGGCGGCGCGACGCGCCCCCGCCGTCGTCATCGAGGGACGCATGGGCCCGCCCGGGGCGGGCGCCCGCACGATCCTCGCGAAGTCCACCGGCTTCATGAACACCTCCGGCGGCCCCGTCTCCGCTCTCGCCTCCTTCTACGGCGTCGATCCCGAGCACGTGATCGTCGTGCACGACGAGGTCGACCTCCCCTTCGGCACCCTCCGGCTCAAGCGGGGCGGGGGAGAGGGCGGCCACAACGGTCTGCGGGACATCACCAAGGCCCTCGGGACCAAGGAGTACCTGCGCGTGCGCGTCGGGGTGGGCCGCCCGCCCGGCCGGCAGGACACCGCGGATCACGTGCTCGCGCCCTTCCGCCCCGCCGAGCGCAAGGAGCTCGACCTCGTGATCGACGAGGCGGGCGACGCGCTCGAGCTGCTCGTCCTCGAGGGCCTCACCGCCGCCCAGCAGACCGTCCACTCCCGGGAGGCCCGATGACCGCCTCGAACGCGCCGACCCCTCCGGCCCGTCCGGCTCCGTCCGGCCCGCTCGCCCCGCTGCTCGACCTCGTCGCGAGCGGTGAGGACCTCACGCGCCTGCGCGAGCTCGTCGCCCCCGATCCGGCCGCCTCCGACGTCCCCGTCGAGGACTCGGCGACCGTCGCCCCGACCTCCCTGGTGCCCTTCGCCGTCGCCGACCTCGCACGCAGCGCCACCCCCGACTCGCCCCTCGTCGTGCTCACCGCCACGACCCGCGCGTCCGAGGACGCCCGCGCCGCGCTCGAGGCGATGGTCGGCACGACGCACGTGGCCGAGCTGCCCGCCTGGGAGACCCTCCCGCACGAGCGGCTGTCCCCGCGCGCCGACACCGTCGCCCGCCGCCTGCAGACCCTGCGGCGCATCGCCCACCCGGAGACAGAGCAGGGCGTCAGCGTGCTCCTGCTCCCGGTGCGCAGCCTGCTGCAGCCGATCGCGAAGGGCCTCGGGGACCTGCGGGCCGTGCGCGCCCGCGTCGGCGACGACTACCCGCTGGAGCGCCTCGAGCAGGACCTCGTCGACGCCGCGTACGTGCGCACCGACATGGTCGAGAAGCGCGGCGAGTTCGCCGTGCGCGGCGGCATCCTCGACGTCTTCCCGCCCACCGAGCCCCACCCCGTGCGCGTGGACCTGTTCGGCGACGAGGTCGACGAGGTCCGGTACTTCTCCATCGCCGACCAGCGCTCCCTGGAGTCCGTGCCCCACGGGCTCGACGCCGCGCCGTGCCGCGAGATCCTGCTCAGCGACACCGTGCGCGAGCGCGCCCGGGACATGGCGGAGAAGCTCCCGGGCGTGCGGGACATGCTCGAGCGGATCGCCGCCGGCATCGCCGTGGACGGCATGGAGTCGCTCAGCCCGGTGCTGGTGGGGGAGATGGAGCAGGTCGTCGACGTGCTCCCCGCGGACTCCCGCTTCCTCGTGATCGACCCGGAGCGCGTGCGCGCCCGCGGGGCGGAGCTGGTCTCCACGACCGACGAGTTCCTCGCCGCGGCCTGGTCGAGCGCCGCCGCCGGCGGCGGGCTCCCGATCGACGTGGGCGAGGCGAGCTTCGTGCCGCTCCCGGACGTGCGGGAGCACGCACGCTCCCGCGGCCAGCGCTGGCACACCCTCGCGCCCTTCGGCCTCGAGACCGACGTCGACCTCACCGCGCGCGCCGTGAACCACCCCGGCTACTCCGGCCGCGGGGAGGACATCGCGAAGGATCTCGGCGCCCGCCGCACCGAGGGCTGGCGGATCGTGGTCACGATGACCGGCAGCGGCGGCGCCCGCCACGCCGCCGAGTCCCTCGAGGAGCAGGGCGTGCCCGCCCGCTACGTCCACCCGCTCGACGTGCCGCCCGCGCCGGGGGAGCCGATCGTCACCGTCGGCCCCTTCGCCGACGGCCTCGTCGACGAGTCCCTGCGGCTCATGGTGGTCTCCGAGCGCGATGTCACCGGCAAGACCGGCCAGCGGCGCAGCGGGGGCGAGCGGCGCATCCCCTCGCGCCGCCGCAACGTCGTGGACCCCCTGCAGCTGCGCCCGGGCGACCATGTCGTCCACGCGCACCACGGCGTCGGCCGCTTCGTCGAGATGACCAGCCGCACCGTCGGATCCGGCGCCAAGGCGACCACCCGCGAGTACCTCGTCATCGAGTACGCGGCCTCGAAGAAGGGGCAGCCGGGGGACAGGCTCTACGTCCCCAGCGACCAGCTCGACCAGGTCACCAAGTACGTCGGCGGCGAGGACCCCACGGTCAACCGCATGGGCGGGGCCGACTGGGCGAAGACCAAGTCGAGGGCCCGCAAGGCGATCCGCGAGATCGCCGACGAGCTCGTGCGCCTGTACTCCGCGCGCCAGAGCGCGCCCGGCCACTCCTTCGGCCCCGACACCCCCTGGCAGCGCGAGCTCGAGGACTCCTTCGAGTTCGTCGAGACCCCCGATCAGCTCTCCACGATCGACGACGTCAAGGGCGACATGGAGAAGGCCGTCCCGATGGACCGCCTGATCCTCGGCGACGTCGGCTACGGCAAGACGGAGATCGCGGTGCGCGCCGCCTTCAAGGCCGTCCAGGACGGCAAGCAGGTCGCCGTGCTCGCGCCCACGACCCTGCTCTCCCAGCAGCACCTGGACACCTTCACCGAGCGCTTCACGGGCTTCCCCGTGACCGTGCGGGGGCTCTCCCGCTTCCAGTCCGACGCCGACTCCCAGGCCACCATCGAGGGTCTGCGCGACGGCAGCGTCGACGTGGTCATCGGCACCCACCGCCTGATCACCGGGCAGGTGCGGTTCAAGGACCTGGGCCTGCTGATCATCGACGAGGAGCAGCGCTTCGGCGTCGAGCACAAGGAGACCCTCAAGGCGATGCGCACCAACGTGGACGTGCTGTCCATGTCCGCCACGCCGATCCCGCGCACCCTCGAGATGGCCGTGACCGGCATCCGCGAGATGTCCACGCTCGCGACCCCGCCCGAGGAGCGACACCCCGTGCTCACCTACGTTGGCGCGGAGGACGACAAGCAGATCACCGCCGCGATCCGCCGCGAGCTGCTGCGGGAGGGCCAGGTCTTCTTCATCCACAACCGCGTGGAGGACATCGACGCCACCGCCCAGCGGCTGCGCGAGCTCGTGCCCGACGCGCGCGTGCAGGTCGCCCACGGCAAGATGAACGAGAACCAGCTCGAGCGGGTCATCGTCGACTTCTGGGAGAAGGAGTTCGACGTGCTCGTGTGCACGACGATCGTCGAGACCGGCCTGGACATCGCCAACGCCAACACGCTGATCGTCGAGAACGCCGACCGCTTCGGCCTCTCCCAGCTCCACCAGCTGCGCGGCCGCGTGGGCCGCTCGAGCGAGCGCGCCTACGCGTACTTCCTCTACGACGGGTCGAAGCCCCTCACGGAGACCGCCTCGGACCGCCTCACCACCCTGGCCACCAACACCGATCTCGGCGCGGGCATGCAGGTCGCCATGAAGGACCTCGAGATCCGCGGCGCCGGCAACCTGCTGGGCGGCGAGCAGTCCGGCCACATCGCGGGCGTCGGCTTCGACCTCTACGTGCGGATGGTGGGGGAGGCCGTCGCGGCCTTCCGCGGCGAGTCCACCGCGCCCACGAAGGACGTCAAGGTCGAGCTTCCGCTCGACGCCCACGTGCCCCACGACTACATCGCCTCCGAGCGGCTGCGCCTCGAGGCCTACTCGAAGCTCTCCGGCGCGAGCGACCCGGCGACCATCGAGGAGGTCCGCGCCGAGCTCACGGACCGCTACGGCGCGCCGCCGGCCGCGGTCGAGGTGCTCCTGGACGTGGCCCGTTTCCGCCTGGAGTGCCGTGACGCCGGCATCGAGGAGGTCCAGGCCCAGGGCAAGATGATCCGCTTCGCCCACCTCGAGCTGCCCGACTCGGTGGCCATGCGCATGAAGCGCCTGTACCCGGGCACCATGCTCAAGCCCGCCGTGCGCCAGGTGCTCGTCCCGCGGCCGACGACCTCGCGCGTGGGCGGCACCGAGCTGCGCGACCACGAGCTGCTCGCCTGGGCCCGGAAGGTGCTCGGCGTGCTGAAGCCGGCGCCGGCGGAGGACGCGGCGTGAGCGCGGACGGGTCGGAGGACCGGAGCCCGGCGCGGGGGAGCGAGCTGCTGCGCGCGGTCGCCGTGATGGACGCCCTGCGGGCCCCCGACGGCGACGCCTGGAGCGCCCTGCAGACCCATCATTCGCTCGCCCGCTACCTGCTCGAGGAGACCCACGAGGTCCTCGAGGCGATCGAGGAGCGGACCGACGGGTCGGGCCCCTCCGCCGCCGCTCATCTGCCCGACGAGCTCGGCGACCTGCTCTTCCAGATCCTGTTCCACGCCCGTCTCGGGCAGGAGGAGGACCCCGCCTGGGACGTCGACGACGTGGCCCGCGCCTTCGTCCGGAAGATGGAGCGGCGCAATCCGCACGTGTTCGGCGCGGACCGCGAGGACTCGCTCGACGACCGCGGCGACGTCGAGCAGATCATCGCGCAGTGGCATGCCGTGAAGGCCCGCGAGCGGGCGGAGCAGGACGGGGCCGACGGGTCCGAGGAGTCAGGGGAGTCCGACGGGACCGACGCGGACGGCGCCCTCCCGTCCGCCTGGTTCGACGGCATCCCGCACGCCCTGCCCGCGCTCCAGGCGGCGGCGAAGAGCGTCCACCGCTCGCGGTCCGACGCCCGGCTCGACGAGCTCACCGCGGCCGCGGAGTCCGCCGCCTCGGCCCCGGACGCCGAGGAGTGGGGCGCCGACATCGCCCTCCGGCTGCTCTCCGTGGTGCGCGAGGCCGAGGCCCGCGACGTCGACCCCGAATCCGCGCTGCGCACCCTGCTCACGCGCACCCGGGGCCTCTCGCGCTGACGGGTCCGCGCCCGTCGTGGGCGGCCCAGGATCGGTCGCCGGTCGACGACTAGACTGGTGCCGACACCGGCCCGCCCGCGCGGCGCCGGACCTGACCTCACCGAAGGAAGGAAACCCACATGGCTCTCATCGACGCCGTCCTGTCCCGCGAGATCCTCGACTCGCGAGGCAACCCCACCGTCGAGGTCGAGGTGCTGCTCGACGACGGCACCTTCGCCCGCGCCGAGGTGCCCTCCGGCGCCTCCACCGGCCAGTTCGAGGCCGTCGAGCTGCGCGACGGCGACAAGGGCCGCTACCTGGGCAAGGGTGTGACCAAGGCCGTCCAGGCCGTCGTCGACTCCCTCGGCCCGGAGGTCGTGGGACTGGACGCGCAGGAGCAGCGCGCCATCGACCAGGCCATGATCGAGGCCGACGGCACCGCCAACAAGGGCACCCTGGGCGCCAACGCGATCCTCGGCGTCTCCCTCGCGGTCGCCCGCGCCGCCGCCGACTCCTCGGCCCTCCCGCTCTACCAGTACGTCGGCGGCCCGAACGCCCACGTGCTCCCCGTGCCGATGATGAACATCCTCAACGGCGGGTCCCACGCGGACTCCAACGTCGACATCCAGGAGTTCATGATCGCGCCGATCGGCGCGAGCAGCTTCGTCGAGGCCGTCCGCATGGGCGCCGAGGTGTACCACGCGCTCAAGGCAGTGCTGAAGGAGCGCGGCCTGTCCACGGGCCTCGGCGACGAGGGCGGCTTCGCGCCGAACCTCGAGTCCAACCGTGCGGCGCTCGACCTCATCCTCGAGGCGATCCGCAACGCGGGCTACGCCCCCGGCACCGACGTGGCGCTCGCGCTCGACGTCGCGGCCTCCGAGTTCTTCGAGGACGGCTCCTACGCCTTCGAGGGCGGCAAGAAGTCCAGCCAGGAGCTCATCGACTACTACACCGAGCTCGTGGACGCCTACCCGCTGGTCTCCATCGAGGACCCGCTGGACGAGGAGGACTGGGACGGCTGGAAGGCCATCACCGACGCCCTGGGCGACAAGGTCCAGATCGTGGGCGACGACCTCTTCGTCACCAACCCCGAGCGCCTGGGCAAGGGCATCGACCTCGGCGCCGCCAACGCGCTGCTGGTCAAGGTCAACCAGATCGGCTCGCTCACCGAGACCCTCGACGCCGTCGACCTCGCGCACCGCAGCGGCTACCGCTGCATGATGTCGCACCGCTCGGGCGAGACCGAGGACACCACGATCGCGGACCTCGCGGTCGCCGTGAACTGCGGCCAGATCAAGTCCGGCGCCCCCGCCCGCGGCGAGCGCGTGAACAAGTACAACCAGCTGATCCGCATCGAGGAGGAGCTGGGCGAGGCCGCGACCTACGCCGGCGCCTCGGCGTTCCCGCGGTTCTCCGCCTGAGCGCGCTACCCTCGAGCGCATGACTGCACGACGACCGGGCGCCCCACGATCCGCGGGACGCCCGGTCGCCGCGTCCGGGGGCCGGCGCGGCGACCGCGCCCGCACCTCCGGCGATCGGCGACCGGGCAGCGCCTCCTCGCGCCCCGCCTCCGCCTCCCGCCCGCGCAGCGTGCCCCGCGGCACCGATCCGGCCGATGAGCCCGACGGCCCGGTCATCACGATCACGCGGCGCGCGCTGATCCTCATCGCGGTGATCGTGGTGGCCCTCGCCACGCTCGTGCCGACGCTCAACACCTTCATCGCCCAGCGCCAGCAGCTCGCCTCCCTGCAGGATCAGGTCTCCGGCCAGCAGGACGAGGTCGCCGACCTCCAGGCCCAGGTCGACCGCTGGGACGATCCGAACTACGTGGCCGCCCAGGCCCGCGAGCGCCTGCTCTACGCGATGCCGGGGGAGACCCAGTACCGCCTCATGGACTCCTCGGGCAACGACGTCCCCCTCACCGAGGCCCAGCAGAAGCAGGCCGAGGCCTCCTCCGGCGACTGGTACACGACCCTGTGGAGCAGCGTCGAGGGCGCGAGCCGCGCCGACCCCGGCACCACCTCGGTCTCGCCGGCCGACGGCAGGGCCGACGACCCGCAGGCCCCCGGCACGGGCAAGAACAACGGATCCGGCGCCTCCGACGCGGGCGGCTCCGACTCACCCAGCGACCAGGACGACGAGTGACCACGCTTCCCCAGCCCCTTCCCACCCCGTTCCCCGGCACGCTCCCGCCGCTGCCGTACGAGACGCCCGCGAGCGAGGACGACCTCGCGCGGATGCGGGACCAGGTGGGCCGCGAGATGCGCGGCGTCCACTCGGTCGCGCGCCGCTGCGCGTGCGGGCGCCCGGCCGTGGTGCGCACCCTGCCCCGCCTGCCCGGGGGCACGCCGTTCCCGACCTCGTTCTACCTCACCCTGCCCAGCATGGTGCAGGCCGCCTCGCACCTCGAGGCCGCGGGGCGCCTCGCCGAGCTCACCGCGCAGCTCGACGAGGACCCCGAGCTCGCCGCGGGCTACCGCCGCGCCCATGAGCGCTACCTCGAGCGCCGTGCGGAGCTCGGGAGCGTCGAGGAGATCGAGGGCATCAGCGCGGGCGGCATGCCCGGCCGCGTGAAGTGCCTGCACGCGATCATCGGCCACGGACTGGCCGAGGGCCCCGGGGTCAACCCCGTGGCCGACCTCGTCCTCGCCGAGATCGCCCCGGACACGGTGATCTCCGTCTGCCGCTGCGAGAGCTTCGAGGGCACCACGGGGGAGGACGAGCGATGAGCACGGACGGACCCTCCACCGCCCCCGTCGCCGCGATCGACTGCGGCACGAACTCGATCCGCCTGCTGATCGCCCGCGGCGCGGGCGACGGCGGCCTCGTGGACGTCGAGCGCCGGATGGAGGTCGTGCGCCTGGGCTTCGACGTCGACCGCACCGGGCGATTCGACCCCGCCGCGATCGAGCGCACGCTCGCGGCGACGCGCGAGTACGCCGCGGCGATCTCCGCGCACGGCGCCGAGCGGATCCGCTTCGTCGCCACCTCCGCGACGCGCGACGCCTCCAACCGCGAGGAGTTCATCGACGGCGTCCGGGAGATCCTCGGGGTCGCCCCCGAGGTCGTCCCCGGCGATGTCGAGGCGGAGCTGTCCTTCCGGGGCGCCGTGAGCACCCTCGACGGGCTCGTCCCGGGGCAGCGCCTCGTCGTGGACATCGGCGGCGGCTCCACCGAGCTCGTCGCCGGCGTCGAGGCGCCCGAGCACCGCATCAGCCTGGACATGGGCTCGGTCCGTCTCACCGAGCGCCACCTGCGCTCCGACCCGCCGAGCGAGCCGGAGATCGACGCCGCCCGCGCGGACATCGACTCCCTGCTCGACCAGGCCGAGGAGGTCGTGCCGCTGGCGCCCACGCGCACCCTCGTCGGCGTCGCCGGGACCGTCACCACGCTGACCGCGCTCGCGCAGGGCCTCGAGGTCTACACGCCCGACGCCACCCACGGCGCGCGCCTGGACGTCGCACGCATGCGCGAGGTCTGCCTCGAGGTCCTCGCCATGAGCACGGACGAGCGCCGTCGTCGCCCGATCATCCACCCCGGGCGGATCGACGTCATCGGCGCCGGTGCGCTGATCTGGGAGCGCGTCCTCGCGCGCGTGCAGGAGGCCTCCGGCATCTCCGAGGTGCGCTCCTCCGAGCACGACATCCTCGACGGCATCGCACTCTCCCTGCTGTGATCTGAACCACCGCGCGTGGAGCGGCGACCTGCACGAACGTGCGGGCAGTGGGGCAGAAACGCCCCGGAGCCGCCCATGTCTTGCCGAGCGGAGGTTTTTTCTCCGCACAGCTCCTTGGCCCTATCCTGTCGGTATGAACACCATCACCGGCGGAAAGCCCCATGTCCTCATCCTCGGCGGCGGGTCCGTCGGGCTCACCACGGCCAGCGAGCTGCGGAAGTCGCTCGGCTCCGACATCGCGATCACGGTCGTGGACTCGCGCCCGTACCTGACCTTCGCCCCCTTCCTCCCCGAGGTCGGCTCCGGCTCGATCGACCCGCGCAACGCGCTCGCCCCGCTGCGCAAGGCGCTCTCGGGCACGAAGGTCGTCACCGGCGCCGTCACCGGCGTGAAGAGCTCCGAGAAGGTCGTCTCGGTCGAGACCGAGGACGGCGACGACCTCGAGATCTCCTACGACTACCTCGTGCTGGGCCTGGGCTCCGTGCCGCGCCTGCTGCCGATCCCCGGCCTCGCCGAGAACGCGATCGGCTTCAAGTGGGTCGAGGAGGCCGTGGCCGTGCGCGACCGCATCCTCGCGAACCTCGCCGAGGCCGCGTCGACCAAGGATCCCCGCACCCGCAAGCGGCTGCTCACCTTCACCTTCATCGGCGGCGGCTTCGCCGGCGGCGAGGCCGTGGCGGAGGCCGAGGACATGGTCCGCGACGCCCTGCGCTACTACCCCGACCTGCACTCCTCGGACGTGCGCTTCGTCCTCATCGACGCCGCGCCCTTCATCTTCCCCGAGGTCAGCGAGGAGCAGCGCGCCTACGCGCTCAACCAGCTGCGCGAGCGCGGCGTCGAGGTCAAGCTCGAGACGTTCGTGAACTCCTGCGAGAACAACGTCATCAAGACCAGCGACGACGACGAGTTCGAGACCGACCTCATCGTCTGGAACGCGGGCGTGAAGCCGAACCCGCTGCTGAGCGAGGCCGAGGCCTTCGACATCCCCGTGCTCTCCGAGCGCGGCCCGAAGATGGGCAAGCTCGAGTGCCTCCCCGATCTCCGGGTCAAGGGCGCCGAGGGCGCCATGGACGACGTGTTCGCCGGCGGCGACTGCGCGGCCGTCCCGGACCTGGCCTCCGGCGAGGACAAGATCTGCCCGCCCAACGCCCAGCACGCCGTGCGCCAGGGCAAGCGGATCGCGGACAACATCACGCGCTCCGTGCAGGGCCGCCCGCTGGTGGACTACTACCACAAGAACATGGGCACCATGGCGACCCTGGGCATGTACAAGGGCATGGGGTACCTCCTGCTCGGCGACAAGCGCATCGAGCTCAAGGGCGTCCCCGCCTGGGCCGCCGCTCGCGCGTACCACCTGTACACGATGCCGACGATCGGCCGGAAGGCCGCCGTCGTCGCCGACTGGGTGAGCACCGCGATCTCGCGCCGCGACATCATCGGCATCCCGCAGTCGACGAACCCCCGCGGCGCCTTCGAGCTCGCGGCCGGTCCGAAGAAGAAGTGACGCGCTGACCGACATGCGCACGCGGCGCTGACGCGGCGCGGACGACGACGGGCCCCGGGGAGTGATCCCCGGGGCCCGTCGTCGTCCTGCTGCCCGGGGTCCTCGGGCCGATGATCCGTCGCGCACAGCGGGTCCGTCGGAGGCGCGCCGAGCCTCCCCGCGTGCTCTATGATGTGACCGGACATGATCATTGGACGACTGATCCGGTCATGCTCGATCATCGACGAGGCGTCCGACGGGTGCTGCCCGTGACGGACGACGGACTGCAGGAGGACCCGTGGAGATCATCATCGCGAAGGACGCCGAGCAGGCGGCCGCGGTCGTCGCCGACCGCTTCGAGGAGGTCCTGCGCGAGCGCGGCGAGGACGGCGCCGTGCTCGGTCTGGCGACCGGCTCGAGCCCGGTCCTCACGTATCGCGAGCTGATCGCGCGCCACCGCGAGCAGGGACTGAGCTTCGCCCACGCGCGCGCCTTCCTGCTCGACGAGTACATCGGCCTCAGCGCCGACCACGAGCAGAGCTACCACCGCTTCATCCGCGACACCTTCACCGGCCACGTGGACATCCCCGATGAGCTCGTGCTCTCGCCCGACGGCGAGGCGTCCGACCCGCGCGCCGAGGCGGTGCGCTACGACGCCTCGATCGGCGAGGCCGGCGGGGTGGACATCCAGATCCTCGGCATCGGCGCCAACGGGCACATCGGCTTCAACGAGCCCAGCAGCTCCTTCGGCTCCCGCACCCGTGTGAAGACCCTGACCGAGCAGACCGTGCGCGACAACGCCCGGTTCTTCTCGAGCTCCGACGAGGTCCCGATCCACGTCCTCACCCAGGGCCTGGAGACCATCCGCGAGGCGCGCCGGATCGTGCTCATCGCGACCGGCGCGGGGAAGGCGCAGGCCGTGCGCGACATGGTCGAGGGCCCCGTGAGCGCCGCCTGCCCGGCCAGCATCCTGCAGATGCACCCCGCGGTGACCGTCGTCGTCGACGAGGCCGCTGCGCGTGATCTCACGCACGCCGACTACTACCGCTTCATCCAGTCCCAGAAGGACCGCCTGGGCAGCTGAGCGGCGCGTGCGCTCGGCACTTGCACGCCGAGCGCACGCCGCGCACCGCGGCGCGGGACGGCCCCGCCCCTCCCGCGCGCCGTCCACGACGCCCGCCCGGGAACCGGTCCCCGCGCCCGCGCGGATAGCATCTGGACA